>JBPCUV010000214.1:0-8915 GCA_051010975.1 Desulfocapsaceae bacterium | reverse complement strand
TGGTGTAGGCAACAACGATTTTACCCATTCTCTCACGCATATCCTTGAGATCTCTGGCTACTGAAAGAATGGCCATAACTTCAGAGGATACGGCAATTCCGAACTTGGATTTCATCATAAAGCCATCTGACTTACCATTAACACCGTCGATCCCAATAATGATATTTCTAAGGGCCTGGCAGCAGAAGTCCATGATCCACCCCATCTCAACGTTGGTCGGATCAATGTCGATTCTCTCCATGCCAGAGAGTCTTTCGAGCTGCTCGTCGGTGTAATTTCTTTCATGCTGAAGACGTGAAGTCAGCGCAACCATGGCCAGGTTATGGGCGTTCATAATGGCGTTGATGTCGCCGGTGAAACCTAAAGAGAAAGGAGTAAGAGGGATACATTGGGCAAGACCACCACCGGCAGCAGAGCCCTTGATATTCATGGTCGGTCCACCTGAAGGTTGGCGGATAGCGGCACTAACACTTTTGCCAATTTTTCCAAGACCCTGAACTAATCCCATTGAAGAAGTAGATTTACCTTCACCCAATGGAGTTGGTGAAATGGCGGTTACATCAATGTACTTTCCATCAGGCTTGTCTTTCAAGCGATCAAGAACTTTGCGAAAATCAATTTTAGCTATGTAATGACCCTGGGGAAGCAGCTCCTCTTTGGTCAATCCAAGCTTTTCACCGATCTCATAGATCGTCAGCATCGTTTTTTCGGCATCCTGTGCAATTTCCCAATCAGCGTGTTTAGTCGGATCTAAAGCCATTGAAAACCTCCCTTTCATTAAAGAGTTTGATGTGGTGGATTGCCTTGAAAAACCGGCATACAAAGAACCTTTATAACGGTTCAGTCGAGCATGTCAAGCTGTTATGATAACACAAACAAACCAGTCCAAACACAAAATTCACTCGCCAAGTGGCTATTATTTAAGAGAGAATCCAGAAAGTCACACAAAAAGCAGTCAGCCAGCTCAAATAGCCAACTGAACTCCTTTAGAACGATAGGTGAGACGGCAATAGACTATGCCAGTGTATGAAAGTAGATGAGCTCACCAAGGGACCGGCTGAACCGGATTCAGAAGCTGGTTCAGACGGCCTCCAGTGGTGAAAGTTGTCGGGGTTATTTACCCGGCCAGAAAGGAGACATTTCTCTAAGCTCGGCAATGATGGGCGGCATCTTATCCAGGACGAAATCAATTTCCTCTTCGGTATTATAAACACTGAGAGAAAAACGGATTGAGCCATGGGCGGCAGTGAACGGGACTCCCATAGCCCTCAACACATGCGAGGGTTCCAGCGAACCCGAAGTGCAGGCCGATCCGGAGGAGGCGCAGATATTGTGTCTGTTCATGTGAAGCAAAATCGCCTCACCCTCGACGTATTCGAAACTGATGTTAGTGGTATTCGGTAATCGCTGCTCTTTATTACCGTTTAAAATGGATCTGGGGATTGAAGTCATCAAACCATGCTCAAGCTTGTCCCGCAGTGCTTTGACCCTGCTGTTCTCCTCCTCCATTTTTTCTCCGGCAAGTTCACAGGCCTTGCCAAGACCTATAATCGAGGCAACGTTTTCGGTACCGGCCCTTCTGCCGTGCTCCTGATGCCCCCCGGTCATAAACGGTGCGTAGGCCGTGCCGCGCTTGACATAAAGAATACCGACGCCCTTCGGGGCGTGAAGTTTATGGCCTGACATCGACAGATAATCGATATCAAGTTCTTTTAGATTGATGGGTATTTTACCCACCGCCTGAACCGCATCGGTGTGAAATAAAACTCCGCGCTCTTTAGCGGCTTTTGCCATCTCCGGTACAGGGAAAACCACACCGGTTTCATTGTTGGCCCACATGATGCTGACAATGGCGGTATCCTCAGACAGTGCATTGACGTACTCATCAAAATCGACCAACCCGTCTTCAGAAACCTTGAGCATGGTAACCCGGTATTTAGTGCCGGTCATGGAACCGAGATTCTCACAGAGGTTCTTGACAGCTGGATGTTCGACTCTGGTGGTGATTACATGACGCTTGTCAGGGTTGGATTTGAGCGCCGACAGTATCGCGGTGGAATCGCTCTCTGTTCCGCAACTTGTAAAGACGAGTTCCGATGAGTCACATCCCAGCAATGAACCTACCTGCTGGCGGGCTCTGTCCACTGCAACACCTACCTGTCCCCCGAAACTATGCATGCTTGAGGGGTTGCCATAGAACTCAGTGAAGTAAGGTGCCATTACCTCATACACCTCGGGGGCGACCATAGTCGTCGCATTGTTATCCAGATAGACAACCTTATCAGCAGCCATTACTTCTCTTCCTCTACTATCAGTGTTTCAAGGACCTGTTCTCGCAATTTCTTCTCGACGAGTTCCTTAATAGTGGTCTCAGATTTTGCACAGCTCGTGCACTGCCCCCGCATGGAGACGATAACGAAATCGCCATCCACGTCGATCAGCTCGATGTCGCCACCGTCCAGCCTCAATCCGGGTCGAACCTCTCTTTCGAGCACATCTTCGATCTTCTTGATTTTCTGCAGAGTGGTCATACGTTTGGGTTTTTTATTTACCTCGACAATCTGGAGTCCTTCTGACATCGTCTGCCTCAGAAGTGATTCCAGTTGGTCTTCACATTTACCGCAACCACCTCCCGCTTTGGTAAAATTGGTAATCTCCTCGACTGAGCGCAGATTGGACTCTTGGATCGCTCGGGTTATCTCAATGTCGGTGACGCCAAAGCATTCACATACCACTTCGCCTTCCGTCGAAGGCAGTTTCTCTCCGCGGTAGTCGGCAATCGCTGCTTCCAAGGCCTCTCTGCCCATGACGGAACAGTGCATTTTTTCTTTGGGCAAGCCACCAAGAAACTCTGCAATATCTTCATTGGTGATCTTTTCGGCCTCAGCGATCTCCATGCCTTTGATCATCTCGGTCAGCGCCGATGAAGAAGCGATGGCACTGGCACAGCCAAAAGTCTTGAACCTGGCATCGATAATGCGGTCGTCTTCAATGTGCAAAGTAAGCCTCAGCGCATCACCACAGGCCAACGATCCCACATCACCTACCCCGTTCGGGTTATCAACTTCCCCTACGTTTCGGGGGTTCTGAAAATGTTCGGTTACCGTATCGGTATACAGCCACATCGCAATTACTCCTGCTAAAATATTTATCTGTTATCTCAAATCCGCTAAACGACAATAATACCTGCCGGTTGATTTGCAACCTTCAACCAGCAAAGCTATATAGGCGGTCATGCTCAGTGCAGCAGACCAACTTCTAGGAGCATGTTTTCGGCAGCTTCGACAAGATCTGTGGTGCCTTCGGGATCCCTCGATTCGACATAAAATCTGACCTTTGGTTCGGTGCCCGAGGGGCGGATCATCAGCCAGCTGTCATCTTCGAAAATCATTTTCCTACCGTCCTTGCTAATGATCTCCTTGATGGTTTTCTTAAGAGCACCCACCTTTACTGTCGAACCGACGTCATATTTTTCAAGCCCGGCAAGCGCAGCCATCAGTTCGTCTCCCTTTAGACTGACGGCCAGCCCGTCCCGGTCCGGATAGAAGGCGCCATAGATCTCGTCCATCTCACGCTTGATCTCGCTCAAGTTTCTGCCGGTAGTGACGACCATATCAAGTGCGAGTAGCAGTCCGATATAGGCATCCTTTTCCGGCGTATGCCCGATCACCGAGATGCCGTCCGACTCCTCGAAATAGACCAGTGCCTTACCGATCACCGGTTTGAATTCTTTGAAGCCAACTTTAGTCTCGAACAGCTCTTCACCGAGGTAGGCGGCAACGCTGTTGGCCAGGTTTGAGGTGGCAACCGTTTTCGCCACCATGCCATTCAGTTTCTTATATTCATGCAGGAAATGATAAGCCATGGCGCCGAACTGGTTCATACTGATCTCAGAGGTTCCGTCTGTGAAACGTATCCTGTCGGCGTCTGGGTCTATAATAGCGCCGATCTTGAGCTTTTTTTGTGACCGCTGCAGCCGATCTGTGACTCTGCTCATATTCTCGGATGAGGGCTCCGGAGCGATTCCCCCAAAAGTCACATCAGGCTCACCGCGAAGATGTTCTAGCTTATCAACAGCAGGACCTAGCAATCGCTTTATATGTAACCGGGAAGCACCATGCACCGAGTCGATGACGATATCCAGGTCTCGGTATTCTGCAGTCTGTTGAATAAGAAATCGATAATCGATCCGATGCACCTCTTTGTTTTTGTCGACCAGCTGCTGCCAGAGAGCAAATGAATCTATTTCAACCAATTCACCATGGCCTTGAACAGCGGCAGGCTCCGTCTCTAGAGGACCTGCTATTCGTTCCCTCGATTTCTGAGTGATGAGAGAAGTCAATTCTGAGGCGGCCGGGCCCCCGTCAGCTGCATTGAATTTATAGCCACCATAGTCAAGAGGATTATGTGATGGGGTAAGATTAACCGAAAAAGCGGCTTGCAGTTCAAGCAGTGAGGCCGACAGAACACCGGTGGTAGATTCGCCACAGAGGTAAACCTCGAAGCCATGCTTCAGCAATGTATCCGCAACACAGCGGCCGAGAATTTCACCGCCGAATCTATTGTCCCAACCAACCAGGCTGCCCCGCTGCCGGGCCTCCTCGAACGAACTGACGCCCAGGTGAGGATGCAGGTTCCGATCGCTATCTGCAAGTTTATAGAGGTCAACAATTGCTTCGGTGACGCAGCCTACAGACTTGACGAACACATCCTTGCCGAGTATTCCGCGCCAGCCCGAAGTACCAAAATTTATCTCGTTAACCGGCAAATCTCGGTTGCTGATGATTTCATCTTCCACTAGGCTGTAAGCCTGATCAATATTATTTTGTACAGCAGGGTCAGATTTTTTTATCTGCAGCAGTTCGCGGATCAGACCGAAGTAATCGCTGGCTGCATGGTTGTCGCGCACCAGATAGGCCGTCAACAATTGCTCTATCCGTTTATCCGGTTCCATCTCTTAAACTCCTTATCGTCAAATTCTTAAGTAATCCGGCTTGCTCACTTTTCAATCTCTTGGAAATAAACGTTTTGAAATATTAACCTTCTGGTTCATCAAGACGTTTGGCTTTATCGATAAGCATCACCGGAATATCATCTATAATTTCATAAAGCAGCCTGCACTTGTCGCAAACCAACCCATTCTCTTCCTTGGTTAATTCAATGGGCCCTTTGCACTGGGGACAGGCAAGTATGTCCAACAACTCTTTGTTGATCATGGTCGCACCTTTTGGATGAAAAATTAACTCTCAAACCCTATGACAACACTGCGGAACTTTTGTATAAGTCATCTAGACCTCATTTCGGGGAAATGGTAGAATAGCAGAATTAATAGATATTGTCCTGAAAATCATCCATCGGTGACTAACAATGACTCGAACCATTGGCTTCGTCGGCGGCGGCCAGATGGCCGAAGCCCTCATCAAGGGGCTAATCCAGGCTCAAACCCTGACCACAGAACAGATCAGAGTGGCAGAACCCGTCGACCAGCGGCGTCAATATCTGGATTCGACCTATGATCTCAAAACCGTCCCCCGTCTCGAAGATTTCATGGACAAAGCTGAGGCTGTCATCCTGGCTGTTAAGCCGCAGGTCATGAGTTCAGTACTCACCTCTCTTAAGGATTGTTATGACGATCAACTGATTATCACCATCGCTGCTGGACTGCCGATTTCGTTTTACCAGAATTTTCTTGGAGATCGATGTTCGATTATCAGGGTTATGCCCAATATGGGCGCACTGATTCAGGAGGGGGCCTCGGCCCTGTGCAGAAACCAGCATGTCACCGACGTTGACCTCGCTTTTGCTGAGTCTCTTTTCTGCGCAGTCGGCAGTGCAGTAGTTGTCGAAGAGAGCTTAATGGATGCAGTCACCGGTTTGAGCGGCTCCGGTCCTGCCTACGTATTCAGCTTCATCGAAGCTCTGATAGAAGGGGGCGTCAAAACTGGACTGAGCCGCGAAATTGCCCGTGAACTTGCTGTCCAGACAGTCCTGGGAGCAGCTCTTTGTCTCAAAGACTCAAACACCCACCCCGCGGTCATGCGAGATCAGGTCACCTCGCCTGGAGGCACCACCGCCAGCGGCCTTTATCGGTTAGAAACCGGCTCGTTCAAAGCAATAGTCATCGAAGCCGTTGAGGCTGCCTGCAATCGGTCTCGAGAACTGGGGACCAAATAATGGTATCAAGTGATAGATTTTTACGCACCATCGACGATTTTAAGGTGCAACGAGCAGGCATCATCGTCAAGAAAGATAATGCCGCTGCCGCCGATTATGCGAACCGTTTACAGACCTGGCTCAAAGAACGCTCCATAGAAACGACTCTAAATGAATTGACCCCCAATCTCGATCTGGGAATCATTCTGGGTGGTGATGGAACTCTTCTCCATGTTGCAGAAACTGCAGCCCGATACGAAGTTCCGGTAATCGGAATCAATCTCGGCAACCTCGGTTTCCTTACCGAATTAACAGAGACAGAAGCCAAACCCGCACTTCACGCTATCATAGGTGGAGCGGTGACCATGGAACTCAGGTCGATGCTTAAGGCCCGCCTGCTCAGAAATGGTCAGCCAACCGACTATAGGTATGCGCTCAATGATGTGGTGATCAGCAAAAACGCTGCCGATAGACTGCTCTATCTGTCCACCAAAGCCGACAACGACTACATCACCACCTATAAGGCTGACGGCCTGATCCTTTCCACTCCTACCGGCTCCACAGCTTATTCGCTTTCTGCCGGCGGCCCCCTTGTTCACCCCGGCTTGGAAACCATCCTGGTCACCCCGATCTGCCCGTTTATGTTGAGTAGCAGGCCTATTATATTACCTGCTGACAAAACGATCAGCTCCAAGCTGCAACCAGAAGATACAGATGCCGCTGCCGATATCATCATCGACGGCCAGAAAGGCTGGGAAATGAGGCCCGGTGATACTCTTGAGGTCGCCCAGGCGGAACATCCGCTGCACCTCATCGTCTCCACTGAGAAAGATTATTTCGCGATTTTGAGAAACAAACTGAAATGGGGAAGTAACGCCTGAGAGAGTTAATAGGGTGAAGCTATTACTTCCGTTTTTTGATACTGTATTTTTTCATCTTATACTGTAGCAGACTCTTGGTAATACCCAGCTGTTCCGCGGCTCTGGCTTGTACGTGACCGGTTTTCTCCAGAGCCCTCTTCAAGAGCCGTTCTTCAACAGTATAAAGCACATCGTTCAGCTCCACCGAGTCGGGGATATAGTCGAGAATATCTACTTCCCTGCTCCACTCCGAGCTCTTGTCAATAGACACCGATTCCGGTTGGACGTCATCCGGGTCGATCACGTTATCGTTACATAGTATGGCAGCACGTTCGATGGTGTTTTCCAGTTCCCTGACGTTTCCTTCCCAGGGCAGATTGACCAACAGACGCAGAGCCTCCGGTGCAATCTCGAGTTTTTCTTTTCCCAGATTAGCCGCACATTTTTTAATGAAATGATCGACGAGCAAGGGGATGTCATCCATCCTATCTCGCAGAGCCGGTAAAGCAAGGTGGATGACATTGAGACGATAAAACAGATCCTCCCTGAATCGTCCCTGCTGCACCTCTTCTTTGAGATCTTTATTGGTAGCGCTGATAATTCTGACATCCACGTCGATGGTCAGATTGCCACCGACTCGCTCGAAATTTTTTTCCTGGAGCAGCCTGAGCAGCTTGGATTGCAGGGACAACGGAATCTCACCGATTTCATCGAGAAATATTGTGCCTTGGTTAGCGAGCTCAAATCTGCCTTTGCGCATGGTCGCCGCATCGGTAAAGGCACCTTTCTCATGACCGAAGAGCTCGCTCTCGAGAAGGTTCTCCGCCAGGGCGGCGCAGTTCACGGTAATGAACGGATATGGCTCCCTGGGGCTATTAACATGTATCGCTTTGGCAACCAGTTCCTTGCCAGTACCACTTTCACCGGTAATGAGCACCGAAGCAGGGGTCGGCGCCACTTTTTTAATCAATTCATAAATTTGGATCATTTGGGGATTTTTACCGATCATGGTATCAAATCCCGAGCGCTGCTTCATCTCCTCGCGGAGTCTGATATTTTCCTTGATCAGCTTATAATGGCTCACTGCACGACTTATGGTGGCAATCAGCTCATCGTTGGAAAAAGGTTTTGCCAGATAACTGAATGCTCCCGCCTGCATGGCCGCCACCGCTTTTTCCACTTCGGCATAAGCGGTGATGATGATGACCGGGAGATCTTCATTTTGGGCTTTGACCTCCTGCATAAGCACTGAACCGTCTTTTCCTGGCATCTGCATATCAGTGATCACCAGATCGAGATCAACCTCCTTGACAATGCTCATCGCCGCGTCGGTTCCCGGAGCGGTATAAACTTCGAAACTCTCATCCCTCAACAACTCAGACAGGACGATCAAATAATTAGGCTCGTCATCGACAACCAAAATTGTGGGCATCGGAATCATCGTTATATCACTTTTTGTTGTAGGTGGTGGTAGCGGTCCATAAGTTCCAGCAGTTCCAATGGTACCGAATTACCTTTTCTTCCAGCCATCGCCGTATTGGGCCTGATATTACCGTGATAATCGCTTCCACCGGTCTCGAACAGGCCATGAGTAGCGGCAAGACGCCGCAATGTTTTGCGAAACGAGCCTTTCTGATTCGGATAGTAGGTCTCTATACCGTCTAATCCCATTCCCTTCAGATTATCCAGAAGGTCATCCAGCAATTGGGGGGATCTACTTATCTGGGCCGGGTGGGCCAGCACTGCGCAGCCACCGCTTTGATGAAGCAGAGAAATCGCTTCTTCCACGTGGTAGATAAAACGAGGCGCATACCCAGGCTTGCCCTTTCGTAAATAAAGCGCAAAGGCCTGATCGATGTCTCTGACGATTTTTTTTTCCACGAGCAGCCGGGCGATATGGGG
>JBPCUV010000213.1:0-2571 GCA_051010975.1 Desulfocapsaceae bacterium | reverse complement strand
GGTTTGAATTCTGAGATAAGAACGGCTTTTGGATATCCTTATTTTTTCGGGCACGAAGGTGCTGGAACGGTCATCGAGGTTGGCAAAAACGTCAGAAGGTTCAAAACGGGTGACAAGGTCATGGCTTTTGGCTGGGTGGAGACCTACTCCGATTATTTCGTTGCCACCGAAGACGATCTTGAGCATGTCCCTGATGGCCTCGAAATGGACCTGGCTTCCCTTGGAGAGCCTATCGGCTGCGCCGTTTTCTCGGGACTTTGTTCCAAAGTCCAGCTTGGCGATACAGTAGCCGTGGTAGGCATGGGGTTTGCCGGCCAGGTTATTGCCCAGGTGGTGAAACAGAAGGGAGCGTTTCGGGTTATCGGTGTTGACGTGGTGGATGAGAAACTCGAACTGGCTAAAGCCTTGGGGCTTGACCATGCAATCAACAGCGCTAAAACTGACCCGCTCACCGCAATCCTCGATTTAACTGAGGGGCAGGGGGCCGATGTGATGGTGGAGGTGGCCGGTACGGCTGAGTCCGTTCAGTTATGCAATGATGCGGTCAAGCACAATGGTGTTCTAGTTTTTTACAGCTGGATAACCAAGGATATAACCCTGAACATTTCCCGCTGGCATGACAACTCTTTGGAAATCGTCAATACCGGCCTGGTTCATCATGGAACTCTGCAGCGCCATATCTGGGTTCCGCAGGCTCTCAGGCCGATAATGCAGGGGCAGATAAAGATTTCACCGCTGATCACTCATTCCTTCGAGTTGAGCGAAATAGACAAAGCCATGCAGGCCGCAAATGAAGATCCCACCGCTATTAAGGTGCTGGTTCGTCCTTGATTGGAAACGTAACCAAAGGATTGTGAAAACAGAGGTAATTCAGATCGCCGGTTGAGAATACAGGTACAGCAAAACCCAATGAGCAGTTTCTTCTACAGACAATTAGCCAAAGCCTCACAGAACGGCTCTGTGGAGCCTGGAGAAACCATCACGCTGAAGGTAGATCTGGCCTTGGCCCATGATGGCAGCGGACCCGAGATCCTGAGGATCTTCAAGCAGGCTGGGAGGTCATTTTCCAACCACGGCAGGGTCCTTGTTACCCTGGACCATTGTTTCCCGGCGCCAACTGTGCAGGATCGAGAGTTCCAAAGGGAGATGGTAGAATTTGCCCGGTTAAACAACATTATCCTCTACAATAATGGGGAGGGGGTGCTGCACCAGGTGGTGGCGGAGGAGGAGTCTCTCTGGCCCGGGATGATCATTGCCGGGGCGGATGGGCATGTAGCGACCGCAGGGGCATTTGGGGCTATCGCCTTTTCCATAACACCAGAAAACTTTGTCGAAGTGATTTCCGGTGGTGTCTGCCAGGTTGAGGTCCCGGAGCAGGTGGTGGTGGCAATCGACGGCATTCCTGCGTCACAGGTGATGACCCGGGACATTGCCATGTATTTGATGGGTGCGCATGGTCTCTGTATTGGCGGTAAAGCTGTCGTGCTTACTGGAAGTACCATCGATGCTATGAACATCAGTGAGAAGATGTCCCTGTGCAACCTGATGCCTGAAGCGAATGCGGTCACCGCTCTGGTTCTGCCGCAGGGAGAGAGGGAACAGGTTGATCTCCAACTGGATGCCGGAGAGATCAAACCGATGATAACATCACCCGGCAATCCACCTGCAATTAGCCGGGTCAGCGACTGTGCAGCCCAGAGCATATCCGTGGCCATTGCTGGTGGTTGTTCTTCCGGTAGGCTTGATGACATGAAAGTGATTGCTGATGTACTTGAAAAAAATGAGGTGCATCAGGATGTAACTTTTATTATAACCCCCGGTTCCAGGTCCGTAATGAGTTTGATGGATAAAATGGAGATATCCACCACCATAAGAAACAGCGGTGCGGTTATTATGCCTCCGGGCTGCGGACCATGTCCCGGCAACCATTTTGGCGTGCTGAGTAATACGGATGTGGCAATCACCACGACCACCCGGAACAGCCCGGGTAGAATGGGCGGACGTGAGGCCATGATCTATTTGGCCTCGCCCCTTACTGTGGCTCTTTCTGCAGTACAAGGGGCTATTTCAGATCCTGCCGAAACATTGTAATTAAATCGTCTCACAGTAAGTTTTCGCTATCAAGACTATATAGAGAAAGGAGCAAGACATGACATCACCAAGCGGACGCCATTTCCTCCAGATCCCTGGCCCGAGCAACGTTCCAGACCGGATTCTACACGCAATCGGTCATCCGACCATCGATCATCGCGGGCCGGAATTTCAGAAATTATCGGAAGAGGTGCTCCTTGGTGCCAGGCGCATCTTTAAAACTTCGGGACCTGTAGTGGTCTACCCCACTTCTGGGACTGGAGCCTGGGAGGCTGCACTGATGAATACGCTGAGCCCGGGCGATAAGGTGCTGATGTTTGAAACCGGCCACTTCGCAACTCTCTGGAGTAACATGGCCCAAAAATTTGGTTTGGAAGTCGATTTTGTGCCGACCAACTGGCGTCATGGAGTCGACCCTCAGCTCGTTGAGGAGAAATTGAGGGAAGATACACAAGGCAGGATCAAGTCGGTTAACATCGT
>JBPCUV010000212.1:0-5218 GCA_051010975.1 Desulfocapsaceae bacterium | reverse complement strand
AGTTCGAGACCTGGACCGGCGTTGGCCGGGTAATGGACAAGATAGATAACAAACTCCCGAGTATGCAGGAATTTCTGAAAATAAAATATACTATCCTGCGCTCATCCATCATCGGCACAATTATCGGTATTTTCCCCGGGGCCGGCGCCACCATCGCCGCTTTTATCAGCTATGATATGTCGAAAAGGGCAAGCAAGGAGCCGGAAAAATTCGGACACGGATCTCTTGAAGGAGTTGCAGCGGCGGAAAGTGCCAACTCCAGCTCTGTAGGAGGTGCTCTGGTTCCGCTTCTTGCCTTAGGTATACCAGGAAGTGCCACCGATGCGGTGCTGCTTGGAGCCTTTATGCTCCATGACCTGGTACCGGGCCCCATGCTCTTTCAGGACAACCCGGAAATCGTCTACGGCATTTTTTCGGCTTTGATCGTTGCCAATATCGTCATGCTGTTTCTCGGTTTATACGGCAACAGGCTTTTCATCAAGGTCGTCTCTGTGCCTGAAGCGATTATGTACCCACTTATTCTGGCAATTGCCATAATCGGCAGTTTTGCGGTAAACGGCTCAATGTTCGACGTAGCCGCCTGCATAGGGTTTGGTGTTGTCGGCTGGTTTTTCAAACGCTACGGCTTCCCGGTCGCGCCGGTGGTACTTGGCATTGTGCTTGGAAAAATGGTCGAGGAAAATTTCAGGCGCGCAGTCATGATGGATGGCTATGGCGTCTTCTACCGCGACAAGCTGGCCTTCATTGTCCTGCTAATCGCGTTTTTCTCTTTTGTCTGGCCCTTGTACAAAGCATGGCGTCACCACCGTCAACCGGCCACCTCAGGAAAATGATGAGGCGAAGATATGAAAATACTCAGGACCAGGACAGGCATTGAAAAACAGGTCGAAAATTTTCTGGATCAGGTCAGCCTTTCAGGCTTAATTTTTCGGCAGGGATGTGAGTACTACCTGTCCGGGAAAGAAGAGGACTTTGAGCGAAAAATCCAGGAAATTGCCGACTGTGAGCATAGAGGTGATGATCTTCGGCGCTCGATAAACGAACATCTCTACGCCAAAACACTTATTCCAGAGTCACGTGGTGATGTCATGGAACTGCTGGAAAACCTGGACTCGCTGCTTGACCGATTCAAAGGCACTTTGTGGCGATTCAGAATAGAATATCCCGACATCTGTGAAGAATTCCACTATGATTTCAAACAACTAATCAATGCCGCAATAGAAGCAAATGAGGCAATTGTAGAGTCTTGCCGGGCGTTTTTTACCGATATTTCCAAAGTCTCGAGTCATCTTCATAAAGTTTCATACTGGGAATCAGAAAGCGACAAAATATCCATACGACTGCAGGAGTCAATTTTTGCTGAAAAAAATCTGCGCTTGAGCCACAGAATGCAACAGCGCGATTTTGCCCGTTCTCTTGACAAGATTGCCGACCGCGCTGAAGACATCGCCGACAGGCTTAATATCTACGTCATCAAACGAAGTCTCTAACGGGCTGATCACTTGTTTTCCTTCTTTTTATCAAGCGGGCTTTTTCTCGGCTGGTCCCTCGGCGCCAACGATGCCTCAAATGTATTCGGGACTGCTGTTGGTTCAAAGATGATCCGCTTTAGAACCGCAGCAATTTACTGCAGCATTTTTGTCATTCTTGGTGCTGTAATCAGCGGAGCCGGCGCCTCTCACACACTGGGAAAACTCGGGGCAGTCAATGCCATCGCCGGCGCATTTCTCGTCGCATTTTCAGCGGCTCTCAGCGTCTACCTGATGACACTGGCCAGATTTCCAGTCTCCACTTCCCAGGCAATCGTCGGGGCTATCATTGGCTGGAACTTATTTTCCGGTTCAGTTACCGACCTGAATGCCCTGACAAAAATAGTTTCGACCTGGATAATCTGTCCAGTACTTTCAGCCTGCTTTGCAATTTGTTTATACAAGACATCGACATTTGTCATCAGCCGATTTACGATCCGGATGTTCCGGCTCGATATCATTACCCGATACTCTCTGTTATTGGCTGGAATATTCGGTTCTTATGCCCTGGGGGCAAATAATATTGCCAATGTGATGGGCGTGTTTGTTCCGGTCGCACCTTTTAATCACATCACACTTCTCGGCATTACCTTCAGCCCTGCCCAACAGCTCTTTTTTCTTGGAGGTGTGGCAATTGCAGTGGGAGTGTTCACCTACTCAAAACGAGTTATGATGACGGTCGGGACTGGCATCTTCCCGCTTACTCCCGTGGCCGCCACCGTGGTTGTCTGGTCACATTCTGCCGTTCTTTTTGTTTTTTCTTCACAATCCCTGGAAGCGTGGCTCCAAGGCCATGGCCTGCCGACGATACCGCTCGTCCCCGTTTCCAGTTCCCAGGCCATTGTCGGTGCGGTCATAGGCATAGGGCTTTTGAAAGGCGGCAGGGGGATCAGGTGGAGGACCGTTGCTGGGATAACCAGCAGCTGGGTGACTACCCCTGTTATAGCCGCTCTGGCCTGCTTTATTTCCTTGTTTTTTCTGCAGAATGTTTTCCAGCAGAAGACCTATCACCCGGTGGAATTTAATATTACCCAATCGGCAATGAATCGGTTGATTGAATCTGAACTTCCTCACACCCCCTTTGAACCGCTCATGTGGGAGGCTTATCCCAATGGAAGAGAGTTCAGCAAAGCCATACATTCTGCCGCAGACCTCACCAGTGAGCAGGCTCGAGCCATACTCGCCATAGCAGAACTTTACGAAGTGGAATTCTCAGCTGATTTACTTTGGGAACTCAGGAAAGGGCCTTTTACAAAAGAGCAGCTAGGAATTTTGAATCAACTGGAAGGCCGAACCTTTCAGCATAAGTGGGAAATTACATCCGCACTTGCTGAACAATCCGATATATTCAAGTATCGGCCGGCAGACAAGCAATGGAACAGTCATCTTGACGACTTCTTTACTCAACTCATGAGCCAGATACACCCCTAAATCTCCCGGCCCCCTCCGCAATCATTGGAAAGCCGAATAAATCATTCTCAGCGCCATAACCGTCAGCAGTATCTTCAAGATCTGGCTGAACCAACGATTGCTAATTTGTCTTCTCAGAAGTGTCCCAACAAATGAGCCGATCAACGCACCAGTAACCATATAAGCCAGGATGACGGAGTACTGATTGAACTTGAATCCAATGATTCCATAGGCAAGTAGTTTCAGACCATGGCTTAGCGACATGAACATACCGCTGGTTGCAACGATACCATCCCTGTCTGAAATTTCTTTAAGTAACCGAGGCATGGTCAGGTGGCCTGTCGACCCAACCAGAATCCCAAGACCGGTCTGTAAAAAACCGAGAACGAACAGACTGTCAAAACTGCTTAGCAACCTCCCCATACGCTCAGACCATAGTTTCAGGAGTATATAGACCCCAATAAAAACCGGAATATAGGCAGTGGAAATATTGACGACCAGGAGGCCAAACAATGTTGCCCCCAGAACTGAACCGGCAAAAAATAATGGCCACAGCCGCCAGACAATCGATCGAAACGAAAAGGCTGCACGGCTTGTATTGCTTGCCAGTTGTGTAACACCATGAACAGGAACGAGTGCATCAGCCGGAAGAAAATCTGGTAGAAAGCTGATCAAGATCAGACCTCCACCAAGTCCAAATACAGCAGCAGCGGTTGATGACACCATCGAAATAATGCCGAGAAACAATTCCATATCTCTGTTTACACGAAAAAGTTAATGCTAACTAGCCAATGCTGACCATGATGGGATAACGACAATTGGCGCCGAGCTACCCATCTCAATTGGTATCATATTCTATAAAAAACAATCTGACATATTCGACTTCCATGATCCTTAATTCCTCTGAGAACGCTGACAACAATTTCAATCCGGCTCTATCAATACTGCGCTTTAAACAAAAACAAGATGTGTTCCCTCCAGAATCTGCACCCTGAGTAATCCGATGCTCGTGCCCACTGGAAACAAAGTATTAACCTGCAGCAATACAACTAATCTTTGCGGCCACCAGAGAGAACGGTTGACATTTGTCAACCAAATCGAGTATGCTACTTTGTGACATAAGGAGATATCTACCTTTAATTTTTCAGAAAAGAGCAAATTTCTACGGTGATAGAGCATAGGACCAGTTTATGAATTGCCCATCCTGCAACACTGAGACCATCTCCGAAGCATTAGATTATCAATGTAATAACAGGATAATAGGAGATGTCATAGTCCCCCAGGTCGAGGTTGAGCAGTGTCCGAATTGTGATGAGCGGATTCTTTCAGAAGAGGCAGAGACAGCAGTATCTCATTACCTGAAAACTCGTGAGAAAGAGGCCATCGCAAGCCTGCCGGCAGAGGACCTGATAAGCGCTGGACAAGCAGCAGCGATCCTGGGAGTAACAAAGCAAGCGTTCAGCAAGAACCCAAAAATAAAGAAAGGGCTTGTTTATTTCGTCTCTGTCGGGACGAAGAAGTTTTTTTTCAGGACTTCTGTAACATTATACAAAACGGTGGGTGATGGTCGATTTCCAATAACACAATGGAAGTCTTCCATGGACTCTGGTCGCATTGCAAGTTGCGACACTGCTGACAGCGGATGGCAACAGATCAGCTCTTCAATTGAGACAGCGGACGACGGCGTGTACATCTGGAACACATCAGCTCTGGCGATATCATGATCAAAGAAGATAAAAAAAGAAAAGATGGTGTCTTCAATATTAATAACAGCCTGCCCAATCTCTTCGTTGATGATATCCGAGTTTCCATCAGAAATGACAACATCGCCACCTTGAATTTCTTCAGTGACAGCCCAGAGGGGAAGTATGAGCAAACCAGGGTAACTACTAAAAAAGAACGGCTGAAAGGCTTTATCGAAATCCTGTGCAGACACACCGATTATTACCCGACAAAACCAGCTGAAGACAAAGAGGAAGAAAAGAAAAAAAAGAAATAGAATGCTAATTTTTGTCGGACGGAGGCAAGTATGAACCAAAAATCATGGCTCGAAAAAACATTAGATAATGAAAAGGAACGTCTCTTTTCAGCTCGTAAAATTCTTAAAAAAAATCCGGATAGTTATAGTGCCAAAGTAGCGCTTCAATCGGCTGAGCATCGATTGGCAGATCTGCAGCAGCGTCTAGAGAACGAAAGTTCTCATAACAATCTTTCTGCATCCCCAGGATAAATTTGATCCCCCTTTTTATGGGGCCATGCAGGGAACAGATGAAATCTGG
>JBPCUV010000211.1:0-3109 GCA_051010975.1 Desulfocapsaceae bacterium | reverse complement strand
ACGCCCTCGCTGGGCCATGGCAAAGAATTCCGCCATATCAGAGAAAAAGCCATTCGGCCTGATAATGCAGAAATCCACCCCTGAACCCTTAAGCTTCTCGACAAACAGTTCCTTGGATCTGCAGATGGCTAAATGCGTCAACTTGTCAGCGTTAAGGGCGGACACATAGATAAATTTGCTGACTCCTGCCTTTTGAGCTTCTTCAAGGAGATTGGCATTTGCCTGGTAATCCACATCCATGTATGAGAGCCCATCTTTCTGCCGGGTGATGCCGACCGTGGAAATGACGACGTCTATGCTATCACAGCAGCCGCTAATCGACCCGGGATCGGTGATCTCAGCTTCGCAAAGATCGAGATCCGGATAATCTTCTGCTGGTAACCTTCCTGCATCACGAACGAGGGCTCTCACCGGGAAACCTCTTTGACGCAGTTCTTCCAATATAAACTTCCCTAAATAGCCAGTCGTTCCTGCCAGAAGTATCCGTTTCATATCCTGTCACCGAACTGCAGACTTAATGCTTTCTAGTTTCCTTACGGTACCTTAACCAAAATTTCTCACCTGGCCCACAATATCTCGAGAACTTCATCAAGAGACTGAAAATACCTGTAAAATTGTGTTTCTTTAATATCAAGTCTCTTACAGATGTCCAGGATGGTAGTTCTTTCGATCCCCTTCTTCTGGAAGCAGGAACGGGCAGTTTCCAAGATTTCCCAGGGCAGCAGAATCATGTCAAAATTGCAATTTTTCATGTCGTCCTCCGTCTTCAATTCTCCGATAGTCAGGTTGCTGGTCAACCACCTAATTGGATGTTTCACACCTGTTGTCCACCCACACCGCGTGATTGACCATACCGAATTTTTTAAGTGCCTCGGCCAGGTGCATTCCCAATCTGCTGCCTGGCAGCTTTACCTGCTCTGATTCATGATGGAGTTGGAGACATACATCGGTTTCGAGATCTGCTCTTCTAAACAGATTGATTTTCTCCGAACCCTCTTCTTTGCTGATATCGTCGACGAGTTGATCAAGGTAGATATCTAATAGATCAGAGTCCTGCTTAGCTGACCTGAGGTGGATCACTTCCAGCCACTTCATACTTCCTCTCCTCTCTTGGGTACGACCGAATTAATAAGAGCGAAACCGATGGGCAGAATCCTTCTTCTTTTTCCATGAAAGCCGATCACTCCACTAACCAGTCCGTTCAATTTTGACGCAATTCTATGTATCATTACGTTATTGTCATAACCGCCAGCCCTTAGCATTCTTCTTCTTTCACAATCCTCAATTTCCTCAAGCTGCCGCTGTCTGATCATGTAATCGATGTAATGATGATTCATTTTCCTCACCCCTACTGAGTTTCAATACCTTCAACGAAGCTGCTGTGTTGTTGCTTTCCCAGGTCCTCCATCGCAGCATCCTCACACTGTTATTAGCGAGAAACATGCCAGAAAATTATACTCAATAATTACAGTATCTTAAGATAATGGCCCTTGAGCATCCTGTCGTATATGGTAATTATTGATTATCGCATTAGGTAAATCTTGAGTATTTGCCATATCCGGCAAGCCATCAGAGAGGGGGCTACGATGAATGAGGATAAGCTGTTCAGGGAGGCAACCCTTAGGATTTGCGGGAACCTCGAAATAGATGAAGCACTCCAGGAACTGATTCTTTTTCTCACCGACGTAATGCCGGTCTCGCACATCTATCTGCAGCACTACGATCCAGACTATCAGGCCATGCGCACCATCGCTTATGCAAGTGAATCCAGTCACGGCAAACTCGATCTGCTGACGCCACTGTCCAAGACGGCTCAGGAGCAAGCAGCGAACGCTCCGGACCACCAAGACGCTTTTCTGATCACTGAGCCAATGTCGTTTCCAGTCAGCAAGGAAATGACCGCCTTCCACGGGGTGCGGAGTTCATCAATTATCGTAATGACTCTTCGGGCAGCAGATCAAACTCTTGGCTTTCTCGTACTGGTTAGTGAAGGAAAAGACATGTTCAACGAGGAACATCGCTCTTTTGTTGAGCTGCTCAAAGATCCTCTAGTGATCTCTATGTCTAACGCGCTGACCCATCGGGAAGTGTTAAAACTCAACGATCTGCTTGCAGACGATAATCGATATCTGCACAGAGAATTGCGGCGTATATCTGGAGACGAGATTGTCGGTGCCCGCTTTGGGCTCAGAGAGACCACCAGACTGGTCCACCAGGTAGCGACACTCGACAGCCCGGTGCTGCTTCTCGGCGAGACCGGCACCGGCAAAGATGTAATCGCCAATGCCATCCACTACTCTTCTTCTCGCAGTAGTGGCCCTTTTGTCAGCGTAAATTGCGGCGGGATACCCGAATCGCTCATGGACAGTGAACTTTTCGGTCATGAGAAAGGAGCGTTCACCGGGGCACTATCCCAAAAGCGCGGCCGTTTTGAGCGGGCACACGCCGGCACCATTTTTCTGGATGAGATCGGCGAACTTCCTCCGCAGGCTCAGGTAAGGCTGCTCAGAGTATTGCAAAATAAACAAATCGAGCGTGTGGGAGGTGTGGACACCATTTCATTGGACATCCGGGTCATCGCAGCTACCAATAGAGACCTTGAGGAAATGGTGAGAAAAGATCAGTTCAGGGAAGATCTCTGGTTCCGACTGAATGTCTTTCCAATCGTTGTCCCTCCGTTGCGTGAGAGAACGGTCGATATTCCGGCACTGATCCAACATTTCATCAAACTCAAAGCCAGTGAATTGAAGCTGCCGGCTGTCCCCTCGATTGCCCCCGGCTCAATCGACTCGATGATGGATTATCGCTGGCCAGGCAATGTCCGGGAATTACAGAATGTCGTCGAGCGAGCCCTTATACTCAACCCCCAGGGCCCCCTGACCTTCGAGCATCTTAGTACGTCAAAAGCACGTTCCGAAACACTATCACCCGAACACTCAGCCAGCGACTCATACAACCTCGATGAGGTTGTCTCACGCCACCTAAATCATGTCCTGACAATTGCCAAGGGCAAAATCAACGGACCAGAAGGCGCTGCGGCGCTTCTCGGTGTCAACCCAAGCACGTTGCGGAACCGAATGAGGAAATTAGGTGTCAATTACGGTAGAAA
>JBPCUV010000210.1:0-15559 GCA_051010975.1 Desulfocapsaceae bacterium | reverse complement strand
CCTGGCCGTCGATCATGTTGTTGTGAAACTCGCCTTTGTACTCCCGGCCGTCAGGATAGAACAGGACGCCTTTACCGTGATATCTGCCGAGTTGAAAGTCGCCCCGGTACTTCATTCCTTCCGGAGTTATCAGATATCCCTGGCCTTCAATTATGCCGTCCACGAACTCTCCGTTGTACTGGCGGCCGTCACTGCCTTTCAGTTCCCCTGAGCCTGTCATCTTACCATTCTGGAATGCCCCTCGGTACACCGTCCCATCAGGATACGTAAGAGTTCCGGTACCATGGGCTTTGCCGCGAACAAAAGGCCCTTCATACCTTTTACCGTCTTTGGCCAGATAAACACCTGTGCCCTGCCTGCAATCACCTTCAATACACGACGGCCAAGCCGTCTGAGGAAACAGCAGGCATACCGCCAAGAGGACCCCTCCGGGTTTGATCATGTTGCGCATAAATTCTCCTGAACTGTCATATGCTGACTCACGCTATATTTTCCTGGTATATGTTTTTCAGCACTCGTCCAATTATTGCAATACCTTTTCGTACTGTCTCGTCATCCTGAGAATAGGTCAACCTGACACATTCGCTGCTATGTTTCCAGTCATCTTTGAGACCCGGGAAGAAATACTCTCCAGACACCACAAGAACTCCCTGTGATTTCAGAATCTTATACAGCTCCCCACTTGAGATCGGCAGATCTTCGAACCAGAGCCAGAGAAACATCGAACCCTCCGGTTTGTGTACCCGATAGGGAATTCCTTCCAACTCCTTGTGGACCCAATGCAAAGCTTTCTTGCATTTTTCCAGATAAAATGGCCTGATCATCTTGGCACCGATATCGAGAATTTCTCCACTTCTTACGAGTTTTTCCATAAGAACCGGTCCAAAGCTGCTTGGTGCCAGCGATATAATTGCGTTAACAGCCGACATGGCCTTGATAATATCCTCCCGAGCAATGACAATTCCAGTTCGCACCGCGGGCAGCCCAAGTTTTGAGAGACTGAGACACTTAATCACATTCTCGTCCCACATAGGGGTTGCCTCGGTGAATATTATTGAAGGAAAAGGCACGCCGTAGGCATTATCCAGGATAAGTGGCACTCCGTGCTGGCGGGAGAGTTCCAGAAGCCCATTCACCTCTTGGTCGGTTACCACATTTCCGGTCGGGTTAGTTGGTCTGGAAACACAGATGGCACCAGTCTCAGCACCGATATCCAGGCTGTCGAAGTCAACCCGGTATTTGAAGGTTCGCTCCTCAAGAAAATCAATCTTGGGCCGACTTGAAACGAACAGGTCAGTTTCCAGTCCAAGATCTGTATAGCCTATATATTCGGGGGTTAGCGGCAGTCTAATGTACTTCCTGCGACCATCCTCGAAAGTTCCACCGAACATATTGAAGAGAATAAAAAAGCCAGTCTGGCTGCCGTTTGTGAGGCAGATATTCTCAGGCCCCACATCCCAGCCATATTCGTTTCTCAAAAGGGCCGCGCAATGGTTGATAAAACCCATGTTGCCCTGAGGGGGATCATAGATACCTGCCAGATCCCTTATGCTTGGATCGCATTCAGCTATTTCTTTGAGCCGTCGTTTGAGCAGGTTTTGAAATTCTGGCAGATGGCCGGGGTTTCCACCACCCATCATAATGATATCATCATCACCGCCTAGCGCCCTTCCGAGATCATCCATCAGTGATATGATGCCCGCTCCAGAGGTGAATTTCTGCCCAAATCTACTTAATTCCATGCCGCTATTTCCAAATTTTTAAGATTTGACCCAACCCCGAGTCCCTAAGTAATCAACCGTTTTTACTATTAGATACATTACTATCAAGGAAAAAAACAGCCGCCCCCAAAGAATACCGCCAAGTTTTGCCCCAAGTGCCATCATCACCAGAGTGTCCTCAATCAGCCCATGGCTTAGCGACATCAGCGCCAGTGAATTAAAAATTTCACGGGAATCCATTTTTCCGGCGGTAGTCTCTTTGATAATCAAGGCACCACCATAGGCGATGCCTAGAATCATCCCGACCACCGTCACCGGAGCCGCCCGGTGAGTCATACCGAACATGGGCAGCAGTGGTTTGAGTAGAAACTCGATCAGTCTAATGAGACCGATGGCCTGCAGAAACCGCATGGCAAGCAGTACGAAGAAAATAACCACACAAATAACCACCACATTGGTAGCCTGTCCAATACCCCATTGCAAAAGCGTCTGCTCTTCATGAGTCATCTGGAACAACATAATTGCCGGCTCCTGCCAGATGTCCAGCCTGGTACAGAGCTGATTGAGTAGTATTCCGTATCCCAAAGCACCCAGCAATCGCAGGAGTCCCATCGGTATGACACCTGCTCCGGCTTTTCTTGTGATGCTTAACTCAACCGGCAAACTGTGGGCGATTAATATTACGGAACAAAGGACTGTCATATCTGCCGCGCTGAGGTTCAGTGTGGGCCCCAATGCCGCATATACGCCTATAGCTCCGTAGGGTGTGGTCAAAATCCCCGTAGCCCAGACCAGTCCAAGTTCTCCGGGCAGGCCCATAAGTCCCATTAACGGGTCAAGCGCTTTGCCTATGTAAACAACGAGGCCCAACTCTTCGAGGAGCTTGGTGACGATAATGGCGGGAACCGTAACTTTCAGAAGCTCGTAACTGGTGTTCAGGCTATCCCTGCCAAGATCCCTGAGAAACTGTAGAATTCGAGCGTAGGCAGGAGATGATTTCATGCTAGAAGCGGCCATCTGAAAGGCAGGATTCAACCATCTGCCTGAAGCCGCTTGGGATAGTCAAAAAGCAGCATGCTTCCGGCACCATCAGAGATCATGTCCCAGGACGGCACACTAAAAGATATAAGAACTATTCCGCAGGTGGGAACATTTATTAGAGACTCTCCACTCAACCTTTCGGCACATTCAGTTAATCCGTGATTGTGACCAACAACCGCCAGGGCTCCCACCGGCGCCGCTGTCTTCTTAATGACGTCAAGCAGGCCCTGAGATGAAAAGCTGTATAATTCTTCATCTAAAATGATCTCTTTTTTTCCAAAACCAAGTGCGGCTCCAATGCCGCGGGCAGTTCTTCTGGCCCGTTTCGCCGGACTGGACATGATTATGTCCGGCTTCGGAACACAGGTCGCCAGCCGCTGCCCCATTACCGGAACATCGCGTTTTCCCCGCTTGTTAAGGGGGCGGGAAAAATCACTGAGGCTGGGATCGGACCAGCTCGATTTTGCATGCCTGATCAGGTAAAGATATTTCATTTAGAAAGTCTTCTTTCTCTAATTTCCTGCCAGAGCAGTTCATAGGCCTGCGAAGCGACAGATTTTCGAGGTGTCGACCCCACCGGTCGACGATACATTCCCATTTTCTCAATTTCAGCCATGAAGGGTACATAGCTCTGCATGAAAATCGGGTAGGAACGATATTTTTTCATGATCGAGGTATGCATCAATTTCCTGCGCTCCACCATGGAAAAGAAAGCGAGTATTTTTTTCTTCTTGCAGCCAACTTTCTTGCTGAGTTTCAGCAGTTGTTCAAGGGCCAGCAGAGAAAGTGTTGTCGGGACGACCGGCACCACCACGCAGTCTGCTGCGGTAATGATATTTTCCGAGAGGACGGTCACATTCGGCGGGCAGTCAAGGATCACATAGTCGTATTGATCTGCCAGCGGGGCCAAGAGTGAACTGAGCACCTGACGCTTTTTCTCCCTTTTTCCGTCGTTTATGGCGATATCGAGATTTCTGAAAGAGAAATGGGCCGGCAGCAGATCGAGAAGAGGAAAGTCCGTGCCCCTTATAAAATCATAGAACTCTCCTTTGAGCAACTTCGCACGATTGAATTTCTTCTTTGGCTTGATTCTGTAATAAAAAGAAGCCGCCCCCTGGCTATCCATATCGCAAAGCAATACACGGTCACCACCACTGGACGCAGCATAGGCCAGATTTACCGAGGTGGCGGTTTTACCAACGCCGCCTTTGCTACTGTACACCGCTATTGTTTTCATCTTTTCTCACATAAGTTTATCACTTTTGACCGCTCACCAGCACTTTTAACAACTCCTGTACCTGGGGTCTGGAGAATTCGCTATAGGTAGACTCAAATTCACTCCTGACCACCCGGTGCTTTTCTGACAGAATCGCGATCAGTCCCCCAAGGGACGCGGCAAAGCTGATGGTTTGCAGGTTCTTCGCTCTCAACCCGTCAAGTTGGCCCCCAAGCATATTCTGCTGGACAGACAAATCGTTGAACACACCAAGATTATCCTGAAGCCTCTTCATGTATTTCAAAAATTCAGACACTTGCTTTTCATCATAGAAGCTCTTGAAGAACTCCAGCAGATATCTGAATTTCTTACCGTTAATTCTCAATTGATGGAGTTCTTCGTCAGCACTGGCATCTGAAATCCGATTGCCATCGCGAATGAATGATCGAAATCTTTTAAGGATCATCGTATCGGCATAGGTACGGCAGCTTTCTGCCCTGCTGCCCTTGAACAGCTCGGAATCGGGATCACTGAGAAAGTTGTTCCAATCACTTAGTAGTTTGCCAAAACGCTCAGAGCTGAGGTGGGTCTGCAGTGCCTTGAGTTCGCCGGCTCGACTGGTTTCAAGCTGATCGAAAAAGGTGCTCATGCCATCATCTAAAACAGCTGGAAGCAAACTGAGATAGTCTTCTTTTTCAAGCAGATAGACATCAATATCTCTGAGCGGACCGGTGATCGATCCTAGCCAACGAAACTCATCTTGAAAATACCGGCATTGTTCCCTCGGCAGAATCTTTTTCATCAGACTTAAAAGAGAACGGGTCCGGCGTACACTAATCCTGAAATCATGCAGAAACTCGGAGTCGATATCAGCGATTATCCCAGGGAGATTCTTCTGCATGTCACCGACCAGGTGCAGGCAGATTATTGAGACCGCTGCGCCGATACTTATTTCCTCATCCAGGTTAACCTTGAATTTGGCTCCGTAGTCACGCGGGGTGCGACCTGAGTTTTTCATCAGACGCTCAAACAGCTTTTTCTTCTTTAACTCGGTGCAGCCTTTACGTTGGCATTGTTCAACGATTGTTGCATACTCGCCTTCATAGCCACGAATTTCATGAACAATTATCTGCTCCGGCAGCTCTGACCCCATGTCCTTCAGCTGATCGTTGCGGACCATTAGCCTGACGACCGTCTTGCGATCTTTGTTCATGATTCGAAATTGGGTAGCCTCCGTTATAACTTCGAAGATAGGGCGGAGTGCGCGCATTTCAATACGCTGTTTCAGCCGCTCACCTAGCTCTCCTGTTTCAATGTCCCACCAGAAATATTTTGACCTTCTGCGCCCCGAGGCCGTCGCCATCTGCTGGCCTTTCAAATGGTCCAGATAGAGGCTGTTGCCGCTTGAGAAAAACAACAGACTGGCGCGGTGTAGTCGCCAATCGAAGGTATCATAATAACAACGCTGGCTGACCTCGTTGTCGAATTGTTCGACATTAAAGGATTTCGCTAATCCCCTCAGCAGCGATTCAACTCCCACACCATAGGGTAAACTGAACAATTGTGATCGTAACCTTCTCATCTCAGGACCTATAGTCTGCGTTAATTTTGACATAATCTATTGACAGGTCGCAGGTGTAGACCTCTTCACAGCCGGTACCATCCTTCAGATCAATACAGACAGTGAATTGCTTGTTGCCGAGGACCCGCGCCGCCCTTTCCTCAGCTTCGCCCCCCTGACCACTACCGTTCTTGACAATCACCACATCACCAAAAGCGATATCGACCTTGTCGGGGTTAAATCGTACACCAGATCTGCCCATGGCCCCGAGAATCCTGCCCCAGTTGGCATCTTCCCCGAAAAATGCAGTCTTCACCAGATTTGAATTTGCTACCGTGCGGGCAATCTGCTCGGCGTCGCTGTCTTCCTTGGCGCCACATACCCTGATGGTAATTCGTTTATTTGCTCCTTCACCATCTTCAACGATTTTCAGCGCAAGCTCTTTGCAAATTTCTTCCAGAGTATCTTTGAACACTTCGTAATCCGGATGCTGCTCATCTTCAATCCAGGGGTTTTCAGCTGAACCGTTGGCCATCACCAGGACCATGTCGTTGGTGCTGGTATCGCCATCGACTGTGATGCGATTGAAGGTTCTCTCGACCGATGCCTTCAGAGCAGTGTTGAGTTCAGGAAAGCTTATCTGAGCATCGGTCAGAATAAAGGCAAGCATGGTGGCCATGTTGGGCATGATCATCCCTGATCCTTTGGCCATGCCCAGGAACCGTACCTCCCTGCCGCCCATAACCACTGATCTGGCAACTGTCTTCGCCACCGTATCGGTGGTTAGTATCGCTTCTGCAACCTGTTCAAATTTTTCTTCTGAGAGGCCTGACACCAGCGGCTTCATACTCTTTTCAAAAGCGTCCTCGTTGAGCGGCAGACCGATCACCCCGGTTGAGGCAACCAGCACCATATCTTCTGGTATACCGAGGCGTTCGGCTGCCATCTTGCTGGTATGCAGGGCCGCTTCCTTGCCACTTTTTCCATTGCAGGCATTGGCATTTCCGCTGTTTACCAGAAGTGCCTGACAGCGACCCTGCTTCAATCTGTCGATGCTCAGCAGTATCGGTGCGGCCTTTACCTGATTGGTGGTAAAAACCCCAGCTGCAACCGCTGGATTGCGGCTGAAGATCAAGCCCAGATCGAGGCGATCAGGGTATTTGATACCGGCGCGGACCGCCGACAAAGAAAAATCTTTTATTATCATTGTGAAATCCAGTATAGTTCCAGTATGTACAACTACTTGCGTTTATCCACAGGAATTGCTTGAACCAGCATCTGCACCATCGGACTCCACTTTTCCGAAGATGGAAGACATACAGCCTATTATAGGTAACAAGCTGATGTTTAACAACATTGAAAACAAAGATTTAGTCCTCATCCAGTCGATTACGTGAGAGTTCATGACTGAAGAACAAGTACACTGGTTTTTTACAATCTACCCGACCATTGTGCTGCTCACCGACCTGACCATCCGAATTGGCCTGTCGTTTCGGGTAATAATGCGCAAAAGACCCCATGGCGTCACCTTCGCCTGGCTGATTATCATTCTGCTCATACCTTTTCTCGGTGCTATCGTCTATCTTTTCGTGGGAGAAAATCGCATTTCGGACAAACGCATTGCCCGTTCTCGGCAAAGCCAGGATTATTATCAATACTGGCTTAACAGTTTGAAAAACAGATCACCCGTCAACTGGGACGATATGGTTGATACCTGCCTGCCGCTGCACAATCAGGCAGAGCAACTCATAGGTATTCCTGCTCTGGCAGGCAACCAGCTTGAACTGATCGAGACGCCTGACGATATTCTAGACGCCATCGCCCGTGATATAAGGCAGGCCCGTTCCACTTGTCATCTGCAATTTTATATCTGGCAGGAAGGTGGGAAAGTCACTGAAATTGAAAACGCTCTATGCGAGGCCGCTGCCAGAGGAGTCACCTGCCGAATTCTGATTGATTCCATAGGCAGTCAGGATTTTCTCAAAAGCGAACGGAAAGAAGCTTTAATGGAAGCAGGAATCAAGATCCGGGAAGCATTGCCTGCCGGACTTATTAAAGCGCTTTTTGCCCGCGTAGATATCCGCAACCACCGTAAAATCGTGGTTATTGATGGGGAGATCGCCTATACAGGCAGCCAGAATATGGTAGACCCCCGCTTTTTCAAACAGGATTCAGGCGTCGGCCAGTGGATCGACGTGATGGTCAGGGTAACCGGGCCTGTGGTCGAAAGCCTGGCCGGTACTTTCACCAGCGACTGGTATCTCGAATCTGACGAGCAATATATCCAGATCCTCGAGGGTGAGGATACCTTTGAAAGCATCCGGCAGATTTTTGATGTGCACATTCTTGAAAAAACCGGTGATACCCCGGTTCAACTCGTTCCGTCCGGACCGGGGCTGGTTCCCGAGGCCATTCATTCACTTCTGTTGACGACTATTTATTCAGCCCGGGACGAACTGGTACTGACCACACCGTATTTCGTGCCGGATGAACCCCTTTTGACCGCTCTTAAATCTGCGGCCCAAAGAGGTGTTCACGTGACCCTTATTGTTCCGGAGAAAAACGATTCGAAACTTGTCCATCACGCCAGCCGGGCCCACTATTATGAACTGATGAAATCCGGAGTCAGGGTTATGCTTTTTAACGGCGGCCTGCTTCATTCAAAAACAATTACGGTAGATCGCGAATTTTCACTCTTCGGTTCCGTCAATCTCGATATGCGCAGCTTCTGGCTCAACTTCGAGGCTACCCTGTTCATCTACGACCGTGACTTTGCCGACCGGATTCGAACTATTCAGGCCCACTATGAGGATCAATCCGTGGATGTCGAACTCACTGAGATGGAGAGCAGACCGGTTATCAATCGATTCAAAGAAAATATCGCACTATTAATAGGGCCGCTGCTCTGATCAATATAGATGCCAAATAAAGTTTGAAACTATGCGCATTCTACTCATATCCGATATTCATGCCAATTTTGTCGCTCTTGAGGCAATAGCCAGACGCTTCGACCCGAACGACTTCGATCTTGTTCTCAACGGTGGCGACTCGCTGGTCTACGGTCCCTTTCCAAACCAGACCATAGACTGGCTCAGATATTATAGTGCACTTTCGATTCTCGGTAATACCGATCGTCACGTCATCACCCTGCTCAAGGGAAATACTTTCAAGAAACCCCGCAAGGCCGAAAAGCGGATCATGTATGGATGGACCGCAGCCGAGCTCAGCAGCGACAATCGCAGCTGGTTGCTTGACCAGCCTGTTTATCGGAAAATCGGGAGCCCTTACTTTAACGAAAAGCATAAGCAGCAAACACTGCTGACCATGTATCATGGAAGTCCTGCTGATCCTGACGAATTCCTTTTTCCGGCTACTCCGAGCTGCCGATTTCTAGAGTTATCTCAACTCGTAGCCTCTCCCCTGGTTACTGTCGGTCACAGCCACCAGCAGTTCTGTATCCTGGCTGGTGGAGCAAACTTTATCAATCCAGGCAGCACAGGCAGAATGTTTGACGGTAAAATCAGCGGCGGTTGTGCGGTAATAACGGTGGAAAAGAATAAGTTCAACATCGAACTTCATCGAATCAGCTTTTCGGCCTCCGCGGTTGCTGCTGAGATTCGCAGACACCGTTTACCTCCCGTTTATGAAGAGATGTGTCTGCGGGGCCGAAAACTGAATTAATATTAATTATCATTTGCCTTGAATGACTGACCTCTGTTAGATTCTTATTAAGTTCTGTTCCTGTTTCCAATTTCACGATAGTCCCTTACCCCTCTATTATGGAGCAAGATCATGGGTGACAACGGCAAGAAAGAGAAAAAATCGAAAAGCGTAAAGAGTGATACAAAGCTCCAGGAACTGACTGCTCTGCGCAACATCGATGCCAAGGACAGCAAGGACCGAACTGCCATCTGGATCAAGAACTGGCACCTTGCTTATGAGTACGAGTTGAGGCGCCTTCAGGTCGAATTGATGAAGCTCCAACAGGCTATGAAAGACAAAGGTGCTCGACTGCTGCTGATTTTTGAGGGAAGGGACGCGGCCGGCAAGGGCGGCACCATTAAACGATTCATCGCCCACCTCAATCCCCGTTATACCAGGGTTACGGCCTTGACCAAGCCCAACGAAACGGAAGGAACCCAGTGGTATTTTCAACGCTACATCAGCCATCTTCCCGCCGCCGGCGAGATGGTGTTCTTCGATCGTAGCTGGTATAACAGAGCCATGGTTGAACCGGTCATGGGCTTCTGTACAGATGAGCAGAACAAGCGCTTTCTCAAGGACGTACCGCTGCTTGAGGAACTCATCGTCAAAGATGGTATCAAACTCTTCAAATTCTATTTCTCGGTTTCCAAGGAAGTACAAAAGGAGCGGTTCGAATCGAGGCGTGAAGATCCGCTCAAGCAATACAAACTCTCTCCTGTTGATAATCTGGCCCAGAAATACTGGGACCAGTACTCGCTGAGAAAATTTCAGATGTTGCAGGAAACCAACAGGACCATGGCTCCCTGGACCATCATTAGATCCGACAACAAAAAATTGGCTCGGATCAACTGTATTAGATACGTATTGACTCAGCTGGATTATGAAGGAAAACTTCCGGCCAAGGAGCTGACTCCTGATCCGGAAATAGTCGTATCAGGTATAGATGAGTTGAAGCACATGGAAGAGCATTTGATGAATCCGGATAAACTCTACGGTTAACCTCCTAGTTTACGACTTCAGGCTGCCAATCAGGTATCACCTGAACTCATCGCATTGAGCTGGCTCTCGAGCCCGATCACTTCGTCCACTGGTACGACAAAGGCTATGCCTGTGCCCGGTTTATGAAACTCACCGGCTGTCTTAATTGCTTCGAGCACCGGTTTTACCAGGTGGCTTCCCAATAGAAACATGACTATGTCGGTCTGCGACTCAAGTGTCAGCCCGAAAAAGGTCTTTGCTTCACGTATACCGGTGCCCCGGGCAGAAATTATCGTTGCCCCCGTGGCGCCGGCCGCTTTTCCAGCATCCACGACTCGGTCGGTATAGTCTGGTTTAACGCTCGTTAATATCACCTTAAAGTCCATTTTCAATCTCCTCTTTTGGGCTCCGGTTCCGGTTTTTCGCATACCAGTCGGTGAACTGGCCGTAGGCCAGAACCGAAATTATGGGAAACAGGCTGGCGAAAGCTATGAGGCCGAACCCGTCCAGGGCCGGATCCCTTCCCGGTACCGTTTTGGCAAGTCCAAGTCCCAGAGCTGCAACAATGGGAACGGTCACGGTAGAAGTGGTCACCCCACCCGAATCATAGGCCAATGCGATTATTTTCTTTGGTGCGTAGAAAGTTTGTATCACCACTACCAGATAGCCCACCAGAATGTAGAGGTAGAGCGGAGTACCGGAGACAATTCGAAAGCAACCAAGGGCGATACCGACGGCGACACCAATGGCCACCACAATGCGCAGTCCCCACTTATCGATTGTGCCGGCGGAGACCTCGTTGGCTTTGTAAGCGACTGCCATAAGCGACGGTTCAGCAATAGTCGTGGCAAAACCTATGGCCGCTCCGAAAAGATATACCCAGCCATATTCTTTCCAGTCGGCCGTCAGATATTCGACACCGATACCGACGATAAAAGCGGGGTCTGAAAGTTGCCTGGCCATCGCTTCACCCACAGGAAAGAGCGCTTTTTCAAGACCGATAAGAAAGAGAGTGAGACCGAGAATAACATGGGCAACACCTATCAAGACGCTCTTAAGCCGGGGAACGGATCTTTTCAGAACCACGAGCTGAAAAAAAACGATCATGCAGACAATGGGCGCCACATCTCCCAGTGTAGCCAGAAACACCTCAAAGAAATCGCCGAGTACGTGCATGTTCACCTCAGTTGAAAATGATCATGCCATAGCCCATTACGAACATCATCGGTAAAAGACTGGCAAAGGCAATCAGGCCAAAACCGTCAACCAGGGGATTACGCCCCCTGATAATGGTAGCCAGTCCAACCCCCAGCGCGGTAACCAGGGGCACGGTCACTGTAGAGGTGGTAACACCCCCTGCGTCATAGGCTATGCCGATGATCTCATTGGGTGCAAATGGGGTGATAGCCATAACACAGCAATAGCCACCGATGATCAAATAGTGGATCGGGATGCCTTTTAATATTCTGAACACGCCGATTACCACGGCCAATCCAACGGATACGGCAACGGTAATACGCAGTCCGTTGCTGTAGGAGTGGAGTGACTCCGGTGCCGGATCGATAAGGTTGGAAGCTGCAGCAATGTCGGCCGATTTGTCGGCCACTGCAATGAGCGACGGTTCGGCAATGGTGGTGGTGAATCCAAGACCAAAGGAAAAAACCAGCAGCCAGAAAACGGAACCCTTTTTGGCCAGGGCTTCGGCGAGAGTCTCACCGATGGGGAACAATCCGGTCTCAAGCCCCTGAACAAAGAGGCTCAAACCGACAACCACTAATACGCAACCGAAAAGGATATCGGCTACTGCCGGAAGTGGCTGTTTGATAACCGCCACCTGAAAAAAAACAATGACCACGACAATCGGAAGCAAATCCATGACTGAACCCCGGAGCCTTTGGGTAACAGCGCTCAGTAGCTGGAGTATTGCCCGGGTTGACGTGCTCTTGATCAATTCAATTTACCACAGCACTTTTTATATTTTTTCCCAGACCCGCACGGACATGGGGCATTGCGGCCAATTTTATCTCCATCTCTCTTGACCGGCTCCTGAGGTTTGCCCTCTTCTCCGGCGGCACCCTTGTTCATCTGCATCTCCTGCTCCTGACGCTGACGTCTCTCTTCTTCCAGCCGCTCCACCTCTTCTTCCTGAACCAGGCGAACATGCATCAGGGTTTTTATTGTCTGCTGCTTGACCGTCTCAATCATATTCATGAAAAGGTCAAATGCTTCCTTCTTGTATTCGTTCAGAGGGTTTTTCTGACCGTAGCCTCGCAGTCCGATACCTTCTTTTAAATGATCCATGCTGAGCAGATGCTCCTTCCAATGGCTGTCAACGATCTGCAGTAGAATGATTCGCTCGATCTGCCGCTGATTCTCGGCCCCGTTGGATTCTTCCTGAGCCAGACGCGCCTGCTCGGCTATGTCCGCTATCGCCTGATGTAAAAGTTCGTTATTGAATTCGCTCTTCTGCTCTTCACTCCACTCGGGTTTTACTCCGAAAATGTCGGCAACCTGCTGCTCGCAGTATTCCCAATCCCAGTCCTTGGCATCGATTCTTTCCTGGGCAACTGCGTCGACGATATTTCCGACCAGATCCTCGGTCATATCCTGGAGTACCTGCTGCAGGTTATCGCCTTCCAGAACCTCACGCCTCTGCTGATAGATAACCTCACGTTGTTTATTCATGACGTCGTCATATTCGAGCAGATGCTTGCGGATGTCGAAATGATGCCCCTCGACCTTACGTTGGGCATTCTCGATAGCCCGGGTAATCATATTGTGCTCGATGGGATCGTCCTCTTCCATACCGAGCTTATCCATGATGCCAGAAATCTTTCCTGAACCAAAAATACGGAGCAGATCGTCTTCCAGCGAGAGAAAGAAGCGTGACGAACCAGGATCACCCTGACGACCCGAGCGGCCTCTCAACTGATTGTCGATGCGACGGGATTCATGGCGGGAAGTACCGAGAATATGGAGACCGCCGGCATCTACCACACCATCCCCGAGTTTGATATCGGTTCCCCTACCAGCCATGTTGGTGGCTATGGTAACCTTGCCGGATTGACCGGCATCGGCAATTATCTCAGCTTCACGCTCATGGTGCTTGGCGTTGAGCACCTCGTGGGGTATCTTCTGTTTCTTCAGCATTTGGGAAATCTTTTCCGAGACATCGATGGATATGGTTCCCACCAGCACCGGTTGGCCGTTGTCATGCTTATCTTGTATCTCACTGACGACCGCCCGGTACTTTGCCTTTTCGTTTTTATAGATGACGTCGGCAAAATCTTTACGGACCATATCCATGTGAGTCGGCAGGACAACCACATCAAGATCATATATTTTCTTGAATTCAGGGGCTTCAGTGTCAGCCGTTCCTGTCATCCCGGCAAGCTTATCGTACATGCGGAAATAATTCTGGAAAGTGATCGAGGCCAGGGTCTGGTTCTCCCTTTCAATCTTGACGTTCTCCTTGGCCTCCAGAGCCTGGTGCAGACCGTCGCTGTAGCGCCTGCCCTCCATGGTTCGGCCGGTGAACTCATCGACGATCACCACCTGGCCATTCTTGACTATATAATCCACATCCTTGCTGAACAGAACGTGGGCTTTTAACGACTGGTTAAGATGATGAAGATATTCTATATTGCGGGGATCGTAGAGGTTGTCGATCTTGAGAAGATTCTCACCCAGGGCGATGCCTTCCTCGTTGAGCGATACCTGACGACCCTTCTCATCCACCAGGTAATGCTCATCGCGCTTGAACTTTGTCATAATCCTGTTGACGTTCTTATACAAATCAGTGGAAGAGTCGGCCGGGCCGGAAATGATCAGCGGAGTTCTTGCTTCATCTATGAGGATGGAATCGACCTCATCAACAATCGCGTAATTGAATCCACGCTGGCAGAATTCCTCCAGTGTGAATTTCATATTGTCACGGAGATAGTCAAAACCAAACTCGTTGTTGGTGCCGTAGGTTACATCGGCTCGATAGGCTTCTCTCCGCTCGGCATCGTCCATATCGTGCACAATGCGTCCGGCACTCATGCCCAGGAATTGATAAACCCGCCCCATCCACTCGGCATCGCGGGTGGCCAGATAGTCGTTTACCGTCACCACATGGACACCTTTTCCGGTCAGGCTGTTCAAATACACTGGCAAAGTAGAGGTTAGGGTTTTACCCTCACCGGTTTTCATCTCAGCGATACAGCCTCGATGCAATACCACCCCACCCATAAGCTGAACATCGAAATGCCGTTCCCCGAGAATACGCTTCGACGCCTCCCGGATCACCGCAAAGGTTTCCGGCAACAGGTCGTCGATAGACTCTCCTTTTTCTACCCGCTGACGGAACTCAACCGTTTTTGCCGCCAAAGCGGAATCATCCAGAGGTTGTATCTGGGGTTCCAACTCGTTGATGCGGTTTACGAGCGGCTGGATCTCTTTGAGAACACGCTCGTTTTTGCTACCGAAAACTTTTGTAAGTATTGATCCTATCATCGTAACCGGATTGTTGAATATTGAAAAAAAGGGTATTGACGACCGGCATAGTAAACACGATCCATTATTTTCGCAATGATCACTGGCAGATCAGAAGCCAGAGAACCGCGGCCCCCAAGAGGTGGATTCTTGGGCCTGATACATTAATGCTTCTTCATCACAGTCGGGAACATCGTACAATGGATACAGTCAGTTCAGATTTTGTGAGGCAGTTCACGTTTGTCGATATCCTCGAACCCCAGCTTTCTGAAGAAGCCGGGCTGGTAGGTCAAGGTGAATTCTCTGGTAATGCCGTATTCCACCGCCTCGGCGAGACAGGCCTCTACGAGTCTGCTGCCGACACCCCGGCCCTGACCCTTTCCGATTACCGCCAGCGAAAGGACCTCAGCCGGGTTATCCCAGCAGATATGCAGAGAACAGACTCCAGATATAGTTTTGTCATCCTCATCCCAGACGACGAAATTCCGCAAATGATCATAAAGTGAACTGATCGAGCGCCCTAAAAGTAATTTCTGATCGGCGTATTCCGGCAAAAGAGAGTGGATCTGCCGTATATCATCCATTCGAGCTTTTCGTATCGTCGTTGCAAAAAAATCAACAGGCAACCCATGCAAATTTAAGGCTTTATCTTTTTTTTCTCTTCCAGATGAATTACCGGCTGTTCCTGCTGCACAGTACCGGCTTTAAAGCCGGTGACAACAGGATCGGAAGGTTTAAGCAGACTTTGACCGGCCCAGACACCAAAAATAAACATCCACAGGAAAATGCAGAAGCAGACAATACCAATCGAACCGATACCACTACGGGTTAATTCAAACTTTATCTTGGTCTTCCGACGTT
>JBPCUV010000209.1:0-15713 GCA_051010975.1 Desulfocapsaceae bacterium | reverse complement strand
TACGGTTTTTTTCACTTCCTGCTTTTCCATCTACGGTACCTCCTCGCATAGTTGAAATAGAACAAGTAAACAGTGACGGATATATTCCGACACGCTCCCAGCACAGCGCACTGTCCCCTAGGACTGTCCGTCGTACAAACCTACCCAACAAATGTTCCTACCGTGATACGATGTTACTAAAAAAAACAGATCCCCTGCTGCAGATTGCCGGGGCCTAAGCTAAAACCGCCGCCACCAGACCGCGATGTGGTCGTGAAACATGGCCAAGCCAGTTCCACAAGACCGGGATAAAGTCTAGATACTGGAGCCTGGCTGAGGCGCCGGAGAACAAATTCAAATATTTCCTGCTGGTTCGATCAGGAAATATTTTGTTTATAAAAAGCACTAAAATGATATTGATGAAAGCCCTCAGAAGTAGAGGGCATTGAAGACATTTCGGGAACTGGAGTTTGGCCAAATCAAGCATCTCTGAGTGAAATTGTTGTTCGTTAGAAGGCCTTTTCCGAACCTGGGATCTCTGGTCAGAAATCAGACGATAAATTGCATTCCACCATAGTTAAGTAAAAACTATACCTTATATCCATCAAATTTCTATTTTTTTTAGGCAAATTTACCCAAAAGAGTTCAATATTTGATTGATGAGCACACCGCCTGTCTAACAAGAGGAGCGAGAAGAATCGTTAGTTTTCTGCTGATCACGTCGTAACGCAAGAAGACTCTGCCCATCGTCAGATCCCGACAATAGACAATCTATACCACTGAAACGACTTGTTAAAATAAAATAATTCTGGAGGTCTTCATGAAGAAAATGAACAGGATAGTAAAACCGAACAGTAAACTGTAGGGCAGGATCAGATCCCTGCTCACGACCCCGCCGCCCTTTATTCGATCAATTATTCTGTGGGTCGCATAGAGCGAGGCAAAAAAGCCGCCAGCAACAGTGAAAACCTGAATCAGGGCAGAGGCGTCAGGGCTGATCAGCCGCGCCCCCTCCCTCACCGGAGCCAAACTGAACATTTCTCGAATGTTGGCAGCAAGGCGCCACGAATCGGAAACGAAGATCTCGAAATAGACGGCCAGATAGACACCCAGGATGATCGGAATAAAACCATAACCAAGAAGTCTCAGAATCATAACCCGGTCAATTTTGGTCAGATAGGCCTGTAAATTTACCGTCAGGTAATAGCCGACCTGAAAAATAAAGATAAGACCAAAGAAAACGGCTGAGCCAAGCAGCGCGAAAGGTACTCGGCCGAGCAAGCTCGGGTAGCTTTGCTGAAGAGAATAAATCAAGTCGTAAAACTCGGTATGCAGGGCGAAAAGGAAAAAGATGGCGCCTAAAGAGACTATCAGAAAGCTGTCCGGTCTACGCGGCGCCTCAATGTCCCATAGTTCCTGGGGCGCCATTCGGACATTGAGATGAACGGAATGCTTGTTGCAGTGCTTCATACACCTGCCGCAGACAATGCAATCTCTGTTGTTGTCGACCATGAATGGATGACGAAACATCGGGCAACCCTCTTTCTCCAGGTCACCCGTATAACAGGCATGGTCTTCGCAGCGATTCAGACAGAGGTGGCGGTTCGAGCGTACCTCCAGGATAGAAGGCATAGCAAAAATTGCGTTTACGGCTCCCAGCGGGCAAAGGTAGCGGCACCAGGCCCGGCGCTTGAAAAACAGGCTGAAGACAATCGAGCCTATGGCCACCGCCAGAATTATCCAGCCGGTCAGCACTGGATTTTCGTAGGCGTTCCAGACGATCTCCACCCACAAGACGATGATGCAGAGCCAGGCCATGATCCAGCCGGAATATTTTTTTAGGAAAACCGGCGTAGAGCGAGTTGGCTTCACCAGCCGCTGCAGCAGGGTGCCGGGCAAGGCCAGCGAGCAGACCGAACACCAGGTTCGAGCCATAAAGAAGAAGGAAAAGAAAAGCAGCGGCCAGCCGATCACCCAGCTTAAGGTGATGCCGAGATTTTTCTCTGGATCTGAGGGACCGAAGAACAAGGTAACCACGGCAACCAGCAGGACAATGCCGACAACGGCGCTGGGCAGTGCCGGATAGAGCCTGCTCTCGAGCAGTTTCCGGACCCAGTTGATGCGCAGTAGATTAAATTCCCATTTTCCTTCACTTTTGGGCAGCCCCAGAAGAATGTGATCGCTCAACAGCTCATCGTCTCTGGCCAGCATCACCGCTCGCTGAATAACAGTCGACAACTCGGTCAGATTGCCCGGCCAATCATAGTTCATCAGGATACCGAGGGTCTCGGGGGCAACCGCTCTAATTTTCTTGCCGTATTCGCGGCCGAACCGGTGCAGATAATAATCCACCAGGTGAGGGATATCCCGCTTATGAAAGCGAAGCGGTGCGACATGAAACGAATTGGGGACCAGAATCTGCTCCAGATCCAGGGTCAAAACATGGCGTTCCTTTATCTTCTCCAGTGAGAGGTCGCTGACAAAGACAAGCCGGGTCTGGAAGGCTATCTCCCGCTCTCCGCCTTCTCTGGTGAAAGACAGGGTGTGTACCGCACCGGCTATTTTGTCCTGCACCGCCGGGGGGATCTGCTCAAAGTGTCTGATTACCACTGTGCCCCGACAGAACTGCTCAAGGATGCCGGTTTGCTTCACCTGGCTGAAGGGAAAGAAGTCGTGCCTGACGCCAAAAAGCTTTTTGCTGAGTTCGTCGGCGCTGTAATCGCGTACGTCGACCTCGATATAGGGGCCCTGGGCCTGGTTCCCCTGCAAGTGAATCTGTTTGGCAATCAGCCTGCGGCCGGTCCCCGATTCTCCGGTCAGAAGCACCGGATCGTCAACCGTTGAAAAACGCTCGATGGCGGCTTGGATCTCTTTGGCCGACTGGGAACGCATGATTCGTTCCTTGCTGCCCCGTTCGTCAGGATCGGCCGTATCCCCGTTGAGGGGCATCATATCTACAATGCGGATCTCTTCACGGGTCGAGATGTCACAAGCCTGAAAGCCCGATGACAGGTTCTGGAAAGACAACCGAAGCCGCTCCGCCAGGGCCGACTCTATCTGCTCCTGAACAATCCGGAACTCGCTGAGCATGCGCCGGAAAAAACGATCGCTGAAGCAGAACAACACCGCATCGCACAGTGATCTGATGGTCAGCGACTGAGGTTTGTTGGTGAGCAGGGAGGTTTCTCCGAAATGACCACTGGGGCCGACTCTGCCGACGATTGTCTTGATTCCATCATCGCCTTCCATCAGCAGTTCCATCTCGCCGACGGCAACCACATAGAAGGTGTCGGCAGTATCTCCTTTTTTATGGACAACGTCTCCCTCCGGCACATGCCGGACACTAACGTTGTCGAAGATGGTATCAAGCTGCTGGGAGCTGAGGTTTTTAAATAAAACCGTGTGCTTGAGATATTGACGGATAAGTTCAGGCTTCATCGTTCTTTGAATTCAGCGGGGAGTTTGGTTCTCAGCTGCCAGGATCCCTCGTCTGATCTGCCGGGGAAATAAGGTGGGATTTTAATGCTTTCTTGATGAGCGGCGCGACGGTATAGACGTCTACAAAATCGTCGGGTTCGACACCGGGGTAACTGTCTGAGCCGATGATCCTGACGATCCTGCCCTGCTCCAATTTCTGCCTGGCGTTTCCGGACAAAACCAGGTGGGTGGCCAGCACAAAGACCTCCCTGGCGCCGGCATCGAGGCAGCGGTTTGCGGTCTGGATGATCGAACCTCCGGTTCTGATCATATCGTCACAGACAATGGCAGTGCGATCCTTGACCACTGAAGAGACCTGTCCGACAATGGTTTTGTCGGTATCAAATCTATCCTTGTCGGCCGCCGTGTGCGGACAGTTCAACAGGCTTGCCAGTCGGGCGACTCTCTTGGAGAACCCATAGTCGGGAGAAACCAGGACAAAATCGTCCAGCCCGAGAGATTGTACCTTCTCCACCACAAGACGATCGCTCCAGATATGCTTGGTCCTGACTTCGCCCGCATGGGCATGGAGCACCGCCTCGGAATGCAGGTCGATAAAGGCCACAAAATTCGGTCGGGCCCGGAAAATCTGTCGGGTTCTGGTGATTCCTTTGGGAATTTCCCTGCTGCCGGGCTTGGCCCGTTCCATGGTGGAATACCCCAGGAAGGGGATGACAACGTTAATTGATGCCGCATTCCAGTAGCGGCCGCCCTGAATGAGATCGAGCACTTCCTGGTGGGATGAATCGTTGTGGGTGGCGCCAATAATTACCAGATCCTTTTCGGATATGCTGGCAGGGAAGGCGTGGTAGCGCTCGCCATCGGAAAACTGCTTACGGATCATCTCGGAAAATTCGACGCCAAGCAGATCTGCCACTTTTCGGGCCAGAGGGGTCGAAGCTTCGTTGGCTATCACTACCAGATTATGCGAACTCATTGATCCTTGGTTTTCTATTTTCAATTGCTTACAATTGTAAAGCTAGGACAAGTCCAATGCCCGAAAGACGAGCAGCGATCGCTGTGCCCCTGAGAATGGAAGCAGGTAGGCTTTCGTGTCCACCAGACGCCAGCCTTTAGCGGTTATTGTTTTGTCATCCAGTTCGTCAAGATACCTCGGTCCTTTCATACAGACAACCGATGATCCATATTCTTTAAAACGGCTGCAGAGAGTGAGAAAGTCACCGATCTCAGCCACAGCCCTGCTCACCACCCAGTCAAACGTCGATTCACCCGCAAGGGTCTGATCCTCCAGTCTACAGCCATGAACCTCAATCTCCGCCAGATCGAGCAGTCGGCAGATATGACGTAGAAACGAAACCCGTTTCAGACGAGGTTCGACCAGACCGACCCTCAGGTCCAGACGTACAGCCTTGCAGACCAGTCCGGGAAATCCGGCACCGCTGCCAACGTCAAGCAGACTGGCAGACGGGCCTTTAAGCAGATCGAGCAGGGCCAGCGAGTCGAGGAAATGCTTTTCCACTATCTCCTCGTCTGTGGCGTTCCTGGAGATCAAATTCACCTTCCGGGACCAGCGTTTCAACTCCGAAAAGTAGTCATAGAGCCGCCGGCTCTGCTGTTCATCTACTTCAACAGCCAATGAATCCGAACCTTGGCGGAGCAATAGATTGAAACGCTTGTACTCCATACCGATAGCCCTGCGTCCGAAAGGAACTACTCTTCCGGAAATCTGCTGCTCACCGAAGCCGCATGAGCGGTCAGCCCTTCCAGTCTGGCCAGGGTCTTAATATGCTCGGCATCACCCTTCAACCCGGTTCTCGAGTAGGAGATGATGGAGCTTTTTTTCAAAAAGGTCTCAACTCCCAGTGCCGAGGCAAACCGCGCCGTCCCCATGGTGGGCAGCACATGGTTGGGACCAGCCAGGTAATCGCCGGCCGCTTCCGGCGTGTAGTCTCCAAGGAAAATGGCTCCGGCATGACGGACAAACGGCAGCTGGGACCAGGGATCCTCTATCATCAGTTCCAAGTGCTCTATGGCAACCTGGTTGGCCAGATCGATCGCCTCCTCCAGGGAATCGACTATGATTACCCTGCCTTTGTCGCCCAGCGCTTCTCTGGCTATCTCCTGCCTCTCAAGTTTGGGGAGCTGTTTCGCGAGAGCCGCTTCAATGCGCTCCGGCTGGGTATTATCGGTGGTCACCACCACGGCCAGGGCCTGGCTATCATGTTCTGCCTGGGCAAGCATATCGGCGGCAATATGGCTGGCGTCGGCAGCTGCATCGGTAACGATCAGCACTTCCGACGGACCGGCTATCATATCAATCTTTACAAGACCGGAAACCTGCCGTTTGGCCTCGGCCACATATTGATTCCCAGGCCCGACTATGACATCCACGGCTGGTATGGTCGGGGTTCCATAGGCAAGTGCGGCGATGGCCCAGGCGGAACCGACCTTGTAGATCTCGGTGACACCAATCTCCTGGGCAGCCACGAGCAGGTAGGGGCTCACCCCACCGTCAGCCCCGGGGGGCGTTACCATGATCCGCTGCTGAACTCCGGCAATGGCTGCCGGAACGCCATTCATCAATACCGAGGACACCAACGGGGTCGACCCGCTTGTACCACCCGGGACATAGAGCCCACAGCTATCCACCGGCCGAACCAGACGACCGACAATGGTGCCGTCATCGCGGGTCTGCATCCAGGAATCTTCCATCTCCCGTTGATGAAACCCTTCTATTCGCTCAATGGCAACTTCGAGAGTTGCTAAAAAGTTCTGATCTACCTGATCATAGGCCTTTCGCAGTTCCCCGGCTGAGACACCGAGCGAACTGAGGTCCAGACCGGGAGAATCGAACTTTCTCACATATGAAAGCAATGCTTCGTCACCGCCGGTTCTCACCGCCTCTATGATATCCGTCACCGTCCGACTGCAGGAATCGTCACCTGTCTCAAATCTGGCCAGCAGATTTTCTATCGCTTCCTGACCTTCAGGACTCTTTGCATGCAGCGGTTTGATAATCATATGCTCTCGGAATAGATCTTGCGTTATCCTGTTAATCGCTTTCCAGGCAGCGACACGGCTGGGCATTATACGCGATTTGTCAACGATTTGAAAGTAGAACCGGCATCAGCTCAATGCCAACAATAACCATCCTCCAACATTTATCTTTGAAGTTATTTCAAAAGTAAATATAGTTACATCGCAAAACTGGTTAAAACTACGAAATGAAATAAAATTTTAACTTAGAAAGGGCGGAGTTCGGCGGCAAATCATGGCCGCTTCTAACTTCGCAGGCAGTAACACATGGATTTCGAAGCAAAATGGATCGCCTGGGAAACCACCCGGCGCTGTAATCTCAAGTGCGTACACTGCAGATCCTCCTCGGAACTGGAGATCCAGGGACATCCCGATTTCTCCTTCGAGCAGGCCACCCGCATTCTCGACGACATAAGCTCTTACGCCAATCCTGTCATGGTGCTGTCCGGCGGCGAACCGCTGCTGCGTCCGGACATATTCGACATTGCCCGCTACGGGACGGACAAGGGGCTGCGCATGTGCCTGGCCACCAACGGTACCCTGGTCAATGAATCGGTATGCGCCAAGATCAAGGAGGCCGATATAAAGATGGTGTCGCTCAGTCTCGATGGCGCCAAGGCTGAAACCCACGATGATTTCCGCAATCAAGCCGGAGCCTTCGACGGCACCATGAAGGCCATAGAGCTCTTCAACCGCCACGATATCCCCTTTCTGGTAAACTCCTCCTTCACCGTGCGGAACAAGGACGAGATACCGGAGATATTCCAACTGGTAAAAAAACTCGGGGCAACCGCCTGGTACATGTTCATGATTGTTCCCACCGGACGCGGCGAGGACGTGATGGACGAGCTGATCCCGGAAAGTCTCTACGATGAAATTCTCGAATGGCACTATCAGATGGAAAAGCAGGAGAATGAAATCCTTATGCGGCCCACCTGCGCCCCCCACTATTATCGCATCGTCCGACAAAAAGCGAAGGAAGAGGGAGAGAAATTCAAGCGCCGCAATCTGAAATTTTCCACCGGTGGTTCCAAGGGCTGTCTGGCCGGTCAGCTCATCTGTCTGATAGACGTTGACGGTGAAGTGCTGCCCTGCAGCTATTTCCCCAAATCGGCCGGCAACATTAACCGGCTACCTTTTAAGGAAATCTGGGAAAACTCGGAACTCTTCCTGAAATTGAGGGACTTCAAAAGCTATAAGGACAATTGCGGACGCTGTGAGTACGTTAATGTCTGCGGCGGCTGCCGGGCCCGGGCCTACGCAATCTCCGGCGATTATCTGGCCCAGGAACCGTTCTGCAGCTATGTTCCTGGACAGCTTAAATAATCACGCACAACTGGGTTAACCATGAACGACACCTTTCTGAAAGCCTGCAGAGGCGAGCCAACTGACTACACCCCGATATGGATGATGCGCCAGGCAGGACGATATCTGCCAGAGTACCAGAAAGTCCGCCGCGGCCGCACTTTTCTGGAATTGTGCAAGTCACCTGAACTTTGCGTTGAGGTGACTCTGCAGCCCATCGACATTTTAGGTTTTGACGCAGCAATCCTGTTCTCGGATATTCTGATTCCGATGGAAGCGATGGGACTGGAACTGGAGTTCCACGAGGGTAGAGGCCCCGTATTCCCCCAAACGGTTAGAGACCAGGCAGCCCTGGACCGGTTGATCGTTCCCGATCCCCACGAAACCATGGGCTTTGTGATGGAGACCGTCAGGCTGCTCAGAAATGAACTGAAAGTACCGCTGATCGGTTTTGCCGGGGCGCCATTTACCTGTGCCACCTATCTGATCGAAGGCGGCTCATCGAAGGTGTTCTGGGAAACGAAAAAAATGATGTTCACTGCCCCGAAACTCTTCCACGGCCTGATGGAGAAAATAACCCTCTGCACCATAGACTACCTCAAGGCCCAGGCTGAGGCCGGAGCCCAGGCCCTGCAGCTTTTCGACTCCTGGGCCGGTATTCTCGCCCCCAGAGATTTTGAAGCCTTTGCCTTTCCCTATGTGCAACGCATTATAGAGGCGCTCAAACCATCGGCTGTGCCATTTATATATTTTGCCAACAATGGCGCCACCCTGCTCGATTACTCTGCCCGTTCGGGTGCCGATGTCATCGGTCTGGACTGGCGCATCAATATCGGCGAGGCGATAAAGAAGGTAGGTAACAAAGCCGTGCAGGGAAACATCGACCCCTTTGCCCTGCTGCTGCCCGAAGCTAAGTTGCGAGCCAGGATACAAAAACTGCTCGACGATGCCAGCCAGGCTAAAGGCCATATCTTCAATCTCGGTCACGGCATTCATCAGTTTACCCCCCCCGAACAAGCGAAAATTGCGGTAGATGCCGTCCATGAGCTGAGTCGACGTTAAGCAGGAACCGAGCGAACGTGAACATTCCCTCCATCAACCAATGTCTGGCGTTGATGGACAACTACGGGATGCTCGATAACATCCAGGAGCACTCGTTCATCGTTGCCCGGGTGGCGGAAACCATAGTCAATGGGTTGCTGTTGCCAGGAAAAGAGACTATTACAGCACCAGATCTCGACCTGGTGCTGGCCGGTGCCCTGCTCCATGATATAGCCAAAACTAAGTGCCTCGACGGAAGTTGTCAGCATGCCGAAGAGGGTATGGCCATCTGCACCGAGCACAACTATCCAGAAGTCGGACAAATTGTCAAACAGCACGTGATCCTGAGCAGCTTTAGGCGCGATGACTACAAACGCGGACACTTTCCCGCCCGGGAGATTATCTATTATTCCGACAAACGAGTGCGCCATAACGAGATCGTTCCGCTGAGCCAGAGACTCGACTACATCATCGATAAATACTCCGGCGGCAAGGCCCATATCATACAAAGGATCAGAGATAACTTCGCGCTCTGTGTTGAATTGGAAAACTACCTGTTCGGCTTTCTACCCTTTGATCCAGCCGATTTGGCCAACAAGGTCAACCCGGCACCGTTCACCACCTCATAGATGAGCAATTTTACCACTCCTGAATGGATTGGGATCAGCCTGGTGATCCTTATCATGGGAATGTCCAAGGGCGGCCTGCCCATTGCCGGTGTGGCTCTGCCCCTGCTGGTGCTGATCTGGCCGGAACAGGGTCAAGCGGCTCGCTCAGCTGTTTCCTTTATGCTGCCTCTGCTCTGTGCGATGGACCTGGTAGGCATAATACTTTACCGCGGCAAACCGGACTGGTCCCATGTTAAAATGTTGTTGCCGGCAACCCTCGCAGGTATTCTGGTCGCCAGCCTGTTCTTTGTCTCGGACCGTGGAATAAGTGTCTCCGACCAGATGCTCAAGCTGACAATAGGTTCCCTGGGCCTGTTCTTCACCGGCTGGCATTTCTGGGGCCGGCGATTCTTTCTGCACGGCCGGATCGAGGTCGCCAACACGGTGGGCCGAGCCCGATTCTATGGATTTTTCGGTGGCCTGACCTCCACCATCGCCCATGCGGCAGGCCCCGTCATGCAAATGTATTTCCTCAGGACCGGACTTGCCAAAACCCAATTTGCCGCCACCACGATTTATTTTTTTGTCTTTCTCAACGCCATCAAGTTGATCCCTTTCGCCCTGCTTGGCCGTTTATCCAGAGAGCAGCTTATCGTTGACCTGAAGATGCTGCCTCTGATACCGGTGGGCGTCCTCCTCGGCTACTTCATTGTTCGGATCATCAACAAGAAACACTACACGATAGTCATCTACACGACGCTGTCTCTTACCTCCACGATGCTTGTCTATCGTGCCCTTTCCGGCTCCTGACAAACCATGCCAGTGCTGCCCGTCCCCAAGTATCGGCCCCCCTTCCCTTTTACCAGCGGCCACCTGCAGACCCTCTATCCGACCCTGTGCAGAAGAACTCCCGCCACCGATCCCATAGGTGAACGGATCGAGACCCCGGACGGTGACTTCATCGATATCGACTGGCACTTTTGCCGCACCAAACCCTGCAGGGGGCTGGCGGTCATCAGTCATGGCCTGGAAGGTCACAGCCGAAAAAAATATCCGCTCGGTATGGCAAGATGTCTTAGTGCAAACGGTTGGGATGCAATCTGCCTTAATTTTCGCTGCTGCTCGGGAGAACCCAACCGGCTGCCGCGATTTTATCACTCAGGCGTCACCGACGACCTGCACCTGGTACTCACCCATGGTCTGGCCAGGGGATATACATGTGCAGCTCTGATAGGTTTCAGCATGGGCGGCAATCAGACGTTGAAATATCTGGGTGAGGACCCTGACCTGGTACCCACCGAAGTCAAGGCCGCGGCGGTATTTTCCGTGCCCTGTCGGCTGGCGGATGCCGTTATCGAAATGGACAAAATCTCCAACCGGGCTTACATGCACTACTTCATGAAGGGATTGAGGAAAAAGATAAGAGAAAAAGCCGCCCGATTTCCCGATCTAATCGATACCAACGGTCTTGATCAGATGATAACTTTTAGGCCGTTCGACGACAAGTATACAGCCCCGCTGCACGGTTTCAAGAATGCAGAAGACTACTACCGGCGCTGCTCATCAGCGCAGTTTATCAACTCTATCCGCATCCCAACGCTGCTGGTTCAGGCCCAGGACGACCCATTTCTCTCAGCATCGTGTTTTCCGGTGACTGAGGCTGAGATCAGTGAACGACTTTTCCTTGAGATCCCCAACTTCGGCGGACATGTGGGTTTTATGGGAGGCTGGCTGGAACGGGACTACTGGTCGGAAAAACGCGCCCTAAGCTTTATCGATGAGATGAGTAAAAATTGAAAAATAACCTGACGTTCATGGGTTGAGACGGCAGGCTAGCACTTTTCCAACGGTCTACGTTCCGGCACGTAAACGCGATCAATCTTCCCTTCGTTCCAGTCTGGGCTCACATAAAGCCCACAATAGCAACTGCCGAACTCTTCCACATCCGGCTCACGATAGACACAGGGACAAATTATATCCCTGTCGGCATCGACATCGTCCTTGGCCAGCCGGCAGGGGCAGCACATATATCCGTAGCGTTCGCGGTTAGTAATTAAACCCTCGATCAGAAACATGGTCTTGTCCATGTCCCGGTTGAAAAAATAGCCCTTGGCTTCCTGGATCTTTTTCAACTGTTCAAACAACCCGGCAGCATCCATCAGTTCAACCCCAGAGTATCGAGAATCAACGACTTCTGATAGCCAACTATGATTTCCTTGCCGATAAAAGTTACCGGAAAGGCTTTCTTTTCATTGTAGTCCTTCATCTCTGTAAAAATTTCGTCCCGCTCATCTTTGATAAGAAGATCGACATCGGTCGATTCAAATTCCACGTGATGCTCTGTCAGAAGATCTTTCAATGCCTTGCACTGAAAACAGGTGGTCAGGACGAGCAATTTGACTTCAAGTCTTTCCATATAAAAACTCCAGAAATTGGTAGATAGTGGATTATTTATCTTTAGCCGGCAACGTAACTGCGAATTCCCGGGCCTGATCAATCAATTGGGCTAGTTCCCGGTCAGTGCGAAACGCCTTTTCGTGCACCATGACCCAGCCTTTCATCGGCCTGCCGGTAATGTCAAATGCATCGATATGATTATCGCTCAAAAGTTCTGCGGCACGTACTTCTCCTAACCGGAGAATCAGTCTATCCTTATGCACTCCACAGAAGATATTGCCGTACAGAAGGTGGCAGGTCCCGCCAAACATCTTCCTACGCTCAACTCCCTGCCATTCCCCCACGAGGCTTGAAATTCTGCGGTCAATATCCTCGCTGTAGGCCATTGTCTTTTATTTTCTGGCTACCGAATTCTTACTCACAAACTTCGACAAAGACCGGTATTCCTGAGCTCCGACAAGTGTATTTTCACCAAGTATAAAGGTCGGTACCACCTCGATACCCAACTCTTCAGCCCGCTGCCAGTCACGTTCCACAGCATCCGAAAAAGTTCCCTGGTCCAGGATCAGTTCGGCTGTGGATGCATCCAGTCCGATCTGATTGACTATCTCGAGCAGGACTCCCCTGTCAGCCAGGTTCTGGTTATTGACGAAGTAGGCGGCAAAGGCGGCCTTGTGAAACGCTTCGCCAGCATCCAGGGATTCCGCCCAGGCCCCAAGTTCCTGGGCCATTCTACTGTTGAATACTTTGGAGCGCTCGCAGTACGGCATATTCAAGGCTCGGGCATTACGCCTTAGATGTTCAAGCATGTCTGCCTTCGGATATGGATATCTCTGGTATATTTCATCCAGATTGCGCCCTTCCAGAGGAGTATCGGGGTGCAGAGGAAAGGAGCGCCAGGTTATCGACACATCATATTCATTCCTCAAACGCTCCATACGTCCGGTCATGAAGTAACACCATGGGCACACATAGTCTGAGAAGAGTTCCAGGTTTGCAGTCATCTTGGTGTGTATCTTAAGTGAGTCTATACGGAGCCTGAACAGCAATTATAAGCACATATCGAAAAAGGCGCCAAACCAGACGATCAACGTCCACGATCATTTTCCGATAAGCTCGGTCAACCGGGTCTTGCCCATTGGGTGCTGAAACCATGCGTTTTAAGAATTGCTACTCCCTGGTCAAAAAAGTTGCCGACCGTCGATATACTGTGAGAGTCATCACCCGGTACGACTTTAATCTCGTATTCACGAACAATCTTCAAAATCGATTCGCAGATGTAGGGTTCTGAAGCACCTTTATGGAGAGCCCTGAGGTTGAAATCGAGAATAAGATCGAGTTCCTTGATTAATTCCAGATTCCTCCTGATTCGGCTCACCACCTCTGGCTGCTCCAGCCGCTCACGATAGCCAGAATCAAAAATTCGGATCAAATCGAAATGACCTACCACCTCCGGTTTCAACCGTCTGATCATTTCATACTGGAGGTCAAAATATTTCAGATACAGCTGATCGAGGCCGCCAGCCGAGTCAGCGGCACGATCATAGATCGTCTCAGAATAGTCGAAATTAATGTCGTTTACGAAATGAACCGAACCAACGATATAGTCCGGAGCAAATCTCTCTATGAGGAACGGAACAAACTCCTCATAACCGCTATAAGTTTCTATCTCCAAGGCCGCAAAAAGCTGAATTTGAGCACTGTACTTTTCCTGAAGCCGCCGGCATTCCTCCATGTAACTGCCAAACCGCTCAAGTAAAACTGTGGCCGTCAAACCATCTTCGGCCTCATCTGCATAGCGCAAATCATCATTTACTGGAGGAGCGTGTTCGGTGATGCCAACCCAGGTGTACCCCTTGTCAATATAGGAGTGCACGATATCTTCAAGGGTATCGGTCGCATGGTTGCAGAACTGCCCGCTATGCCCTCCGTGAACCGAAACCTTCTCTGTGATTTCCATGCCGGTAATTTCTGCCTCGTGTTTATTCTTTCCAGGCTGTGCTTTTCAGGTCATGGTTTTGTACTAAATATCTCACCACTGCACAAGCAGGCACTGTCGAATGGTCGCTCAGCATACCTTTATTAATATCGGATGCTGACTATTATTATCAAGACATTCCGAGACCTGGATGCGTCCATGTAATTACTGTCTCCCACTAATTGAGGTGAACGCGATGCGATATGCACAATTCGGCGATACTGGCCTGATAGTATCAAAACTTGCCTTCGGTGCCATGACTTTTGGAGAAGGGGTGCTGGTTGGAGAACTTGTCAATAAAGTCGATCAATACCTGGCCGACAGGATGGTGCATGGGTGCATGGACGTCGGAGTCAACCTTTTCGACACCGCCGACATGTATACCTCGGGCCAATCCGAAATCATGCTCGGCAAAGCCCTGAAAGGTAAACGACAGGATGTACTGATCGCCACCAAATGCGGGTTTCGCAGCGGCGACTCGGTTATTTCAGCAGGTCTATCCTGTCGCTATATCCTCCAGTCGATCGAAAACAGCCTGAAACGGCTGGACACCGATTATATAGATCTTTTCTTCCTCCATATACCCGATCCGTGGACCCCACTGGAAGAAACCGCCAGGGCCCTGGAAACGGCTGTCCAGAAAGGCTGGATACGCTATCCTGCATTTTCCAACTATCCGGCCTGGAAGGCCCAGCGGTTGATCGACCTCCAGCACTACCACCACCTTACCCCAATGGCCGGTGCCCAGATGTACTACTCGATGCTCGGCCGGGATCTCGACGGTGACTACAAAGACTTTCTAACCGCCAATGGCCTGGGGCTGATGACCTGGAGTCCTCTGGCTTCAGGCTTTCTCAGCGGCAAATACTCAAAGGACAATCCCGTACCTGAAGGCAGCAGAAGAGCAAAGTTTGATTTTCCCCCGGTCGATATCGATAAGGGCTATAAAGTGATGGAGGCACTCAGAACCATTGCTGACAAGCATCAGGCCTCAATCGCTCAAGTGGCGCTGGCTTGGGTGATGCAGCAGCCGTTTGTCTCAAGCGTCCTGATCGGGGCAACCAAACTCGAGCAGTTAGACGACAATCTGAAATCTGCACAGCTCACCCTCGACCAGAAAGATCTTCGAACGATAGAAGAGCTGACGGCAATACAGCCGCCCTATCCTGCCTGGATGCAGCCCATGGGCATCGATATGTTGACCTCGGAAGCCCTTAAACAATAGTTGTCCCCGGGTCCATGCAAATCTGAATATGGAGTCGATCGATTCATGCGCTTGCGGCAGTTGAAAATAAGAGGGTTGGGCAGTCTTCCGGAAACAGACTGGATAGCACTAAACGGCGCCACGACTCTGCTGCGTTTCGCTGACAAAACTGTCGGCAGGCAATTTTTAAAATCAGTCCAGTGTCTGAATCCTCCATTCGATTGCCTGATTGATCAGCCATTTAAAGATCTGCCCCTGGAAACCGTTTCAGCTAACGGCTATCGTCGGGTAATTGCGCCAGAAAAAAGAACTATCGTCTTTGGCATCTTCGACACCCCGTCCTTCTTGGTCAGGGAACTGGGCGCCATTACCCCGCCTCTTTATGAAACCGATCGGGTTGAAGTGGGCAGGAGACTCGATTATTCCCGCTGGATCAACTTCGTTGAAATCGCCAGTTCCAGCCGCTGGAGCGAGGTGTCAGAAGATATTAAGACGCTGCTGCATCAGCAGTCATCCGCGGGAGCTGATGATTCGAACATTCGTCTTTTGCTGGCTGAAACAGCACCGACTGATCGCCTCAAAGGCGCCATGGCGGAGCACCTGGCTACCTGGTTGTCCGCCCTAAAGGGCCGGCTGCCCAAACGAGGCGACCTTGATGACATCTTGGAGAAAGTGCTCCGGGCCAGCAGGTTTTCCGAAGCTCGTGCAATAATGGTCAGGTATTTAC
>JBPCUV010000208.1:0-3558 GCA_051010975.1 Desulfocapsaceae bacterium | reverse complement strand
ACCATCATCAGATCAGCTAACTCGTCTACTATAATGACGATGTAGGGAAGTTTTTCATCGGCAACCTCGTTGTAGCTGTCAAAGCCCTTTACCTTGGCTTCCTCGAGCATCCGGTAGCGGCGCTCCATTTCCCGCACCGCCCAGAGCAATGCTCTGCTTGCTAATTTGGGTTCAACCACCACCGGGTGAAGCAAGTGGGGTATGCCCTCGTAACCGGAGAGTTCGATTCGCTTCGGATCAATCATTAGAAAGCGCACTTCATCAGGGGTGGCGTTGAACAGAATTGAGGCGATTATTGAGTTGATTGCCACACTTTTACCGGCGCCGGTGGCACCTGCTATCAGCAGATGGGGCATTCTCGCCATGTCGGCTATGGTTGGGGTGCCGACCACATCTAGCCCCAGGACGATAGCAAGTTTGGCGCGGTTGTTTTTAAACCGATCGGAAGCAAGCAGCTCCCGGATATAGACAACCTGCCGCACTTCGTTGGGAATTTCGATTCCCAATGCCGATTTACCGGGCACCGAACCAATGACCCTGACCGATTGGGCCCTGAGACCAAGTGCCAGGTCGTCGGCGAGACCTACAATTTTATTTATTTTGATACCGGGCGCCGGAGAATATTCGTAGGTGGTGACCACCGGCCCGGGAGAAATACCGACTACTTTACCCGAGACTCCGAAGTTTTTGAGTTTCTGCTCGAGTTGTTTGGAAATTTTCAGATAAACGCTTTTATCAACTTGTTCCGCCACTTGCTCATTTCTTGTCAGAAGTGATAAAGGCGGCAGCTTCCAGTTTCCCTTGGCCAGCGGTGCGGTCCGGAAATCCTTTTCCTCATCTGCGGCTTCTTTTGGCTTCGGGAACTCTTTGACCACAGGTTGTTCGACTGATTCTGTTTTTTCCGTTACAGGCGCAGCTGCAACTACAGGAGCGGAACGGGGCTTCTTCACCTTCTTTGATTTCTTAGGCCGGGACTTGATCTTTTTGATAACGGTGCTGACCAGAGCAATCATTCCTTTAACCAGCCCTTTAAGTGAACGCCAGATCAAACCAATCAGCTGGTAAGGGGAGAACTGAGTGGAGAGCATCAGAGAGACGATCAGAACCAGGACCAAAATAAGGACGGTACCGGTGCCGCCAAGTAACGAATGGACCAGACTGAACACAGTCTTGCCCAGGAATCCACCGGTCCCCATTAAATCTGGGGAGCGCAAACTGAGAGAGGATAAGAGTGCGCAACACGAGATGATTGCCCCACTGACACCAAGCGTCACCTGTGGAAGTCGCTCAAACGACATCCGGGGATTGAAAAAAAGAAAAGAAACCCAGGCCAGCAGACCGACCAGCAGAAACGCGCCCCAGCCTGTGAATCCGAGCAAAATCTGGGAAACGAGTCGACCCACCTCTCCGCACCAGTTCCCCTCAGGGGTCACTTGAGCTGAAATAAGACTGATCAGGACGAAAACGGCTACAAACAGTCCGAGTACCGCTACTATTTCCTGCCTGAACCCTGGACTATTCTTTTTTTGTGACTGGGCCATCGAGTCTATTTGCTCCTGCTGTTGTTCTGTAATTGAGTTTCAGGCAAGATATGTACCCATAATCAGTACAAATTGCAAGACAGAGCGAGGAGCGGCACCGGTCGATGGAATTTCGACCACCGTAATGGGTGTACCAGAACAGGCGAGTAAAAAGCAGGAAACGGTAGAGAAAAACTGGGAAAGTTATTCAGGGTCGACGGCTCGCTGTTTCTGCATGAACTGTTGAACAGCATCAAGCACGCCGTTGATGAACGCGGGGGAATCCTGGCTACCGTATCTTTTAGCTATTTCAACTGCTTCGTTTATGGCAACCTGGGCAGGGACATCTTCTTGAAACATCAGTTCATAGATGGCTACCCGGAGCAGGTTTCTATCGGTGGCGGCAATCCGCTCAAGCCTCCAGTTGGTAGCATGGGCTCCGATGGCGCCATCAATCTGCTCAAGTCTTTCGAAAATGCCGCCGAGCAAGATACGGGCGTAAGGACGAGCCTTTTTATTGACCTGATACAATAGGCTGAAAGCAGCAAACCGCTCATCAAGTTCAGCTGCGTCCGTCGATTTTCCTCTGTCAAGGAAATCGTCCTGAAAAAGAAACTGCAGGGCAGCTTCCCGGGCTCTTCGCCTCGTTCCCATAGCTCACCAGAAATAAAGAAAGCCGCAAGCGATCAATGACACTGCCTGCGGCTTGTTTAACGAAATCGGAATGTGCAGCTCAATCAAGGACTTCTATAATATTTGCCATCTCGATTGCCGCAATGGCCACCTCGCCACCTTTGTTGCCGGCCTTGGTACCGGCCCGCTCGATAGCCTGTTCGATGGTCTCAGTGGTAAGCACCCCGAACAATACAGGAACACCAGTATCCAGACTAACCTGGGCGGTACCTTTGGAAACCTCATTGACCACCACATCGAAATGTGGTGTCGCACCACGAATGACTGCCCCTAAGCAGATCAGGGCATCATATTTTTGCGAAGCTGCGAGCTTTTTAGAAATCAGCGGAATCTCGTAAGCTCCGGGCACCCTGACTACTTCGATGTCGGCCTCGGCCACTCCCGATCTGAGCAAACTGTCGAGAGCCCCTTCCAATAACTTTTCGGAGATAAATGAATTGAAGCGCGCAACAACAATTCCGAATTTCTTCCCATCCCCTTTCAAGTGCCCTTCGATATAGTCTACCATGTCAGTCGATCCTCTCTGTGGAAGTTCACACTATTTGATACTCCAGGCTAAACTGAGGTGTTGCCTGGCACTCATTTATTTTACCTGAATCAGATGCCCCATGCGATCTCGCTTACAGAGCAGATAGCCTTTGTTTTCCTCCCCGGGTTCCATCTCTATCGGTACCCGGTCAACGACTTCGATGCCATAGCCTTCCAATCCGACAATCTTCTTGGGGTTGTTGGTTAGCATTCTCATCTTTGAAACTCCAAGATCCCTGAGAATCTGGGCGCCAATCCCATAGTCACGCAAATCGGCCTTGAAACCAAGCTTGAGATTGGCCTCGACGGTATCAAAGCCTTCTTCGTCCTGCAGCTTATAGGCCTTGATCTTGTTAACCAGGCCAATCCCCCTGCCTTCCTGACGCATATAAAGAACAACACCGCTCCCCTCCTGTTCGATCATGCGCATGGCCGCATGGAGCTGACCACCACAGTCACAGCGGGAAGAGCCAAACACATCACCGGTCAAACATTCAGAGTGCACCCTCACCAGAACCGGTTTTTCGGGGTCGATCTCGCCCTTTACCAGGGCCATATGCTCCATATTGTCGACCTCGTTCTTATAAACGATGGCAACAAATTCTTTGGCATGCTCGGTCGGAATCCGTGCCTCCGCAGCGCGGTTCACCAGTACATCCTGCCGCAAGCGATAAGCCACCAGGTCGGCAATGGTGGCGATCTTCACATCATGCTTCTCGGCAAACAGCTCCAGATCAGGCATCCTGGCCATGGTGCCGTCGTCTTTCATGATTTCACAGATCACCCCGGCAGTCCTCATCCCGGCCAAACGAGCCAA
>JBPCUV010000207.1:0-5743 GCA_051010975.1 Desulfocapsaceae bacterium | reverse complement strand
TTGAGCTTAAAGGTCCGCTGCTGGACACCATGATTGCCGCCTATCTGGCGGAACCCTCACGACGATCGTTCAAACTCGATGATCTCTGTCTCGAACTGGGTCTCAAGCTGACCTCATACAAGGATGTAACCGCTGGAGATAAGCGTGAGAATGGATTTGCTTATGTCGATATAACCAGCGCCGGCAATTACTCCTGTGAGGATGTGTTTGCTACCCTGCAGCTCTGGAACCATTATCAACCGCTGCTGGAGGAAGGGGGGCAGGGTGAGTTGTTCAGCGAGGTGGAGATGAGACTCGTGCCCATCCTCGAGCAAATGGAGGCAGTCGGCATCAAAGTCGATCCGCTCCATCTTCAAAAGTTGTCGGCTGAGTTTGGCGAAAAGCTGGCCGAGTGTGAAAAAGAAATATATCAGCTGGCCGGTCACGAGTTCAACATCAACTCACCCCAGCAGCTTGGCATCATCCTCTTTGAAGAGCTGGGGCTGCCTCACGGCAGAAAGACCAAGACCGGTTATTCCACCGACATCAAGGTACTTGAAAAACTTGCTCCGCAGCATGACCTGCCGGCCCTGATCATCGACTACCGGAACCTGGCCAAACTCCTGTCGACCTACGTGGACAAACTGGCGCAGTTGATTGATCCCCGGACCGGCCGGGTCCACACCTCGTTCAATCAGACGGTGACCGCCACCGGCAGGCTGTCGAGTTCCAATCCGAACCTGCAGAACATCCCGATCAGAGGGGAGGAGGGGGCCCGAATCAGGGAAGCCTTCGTGCCCGAATCGGGAAAGGTCTTTCTGTTTGGTGATTATTCGCAGATTGATTTGCGGGTGCTGGCCCACTATTCCCAGGACCCTGCACTGATAAAGGCTTTCAAGGAAGGCGATGACATTCATACCAGAACGGCGGCTGAAGTGTTCTCGGTATCTCCGCTGCTGGTCACTTCTGAAATGCGCCGGGTTGCCAAAAGCATCAATTTCGGCATTGTCTACGGCATGAGCAGTTTCGGTCTGGCCAACCAGCTCAGGATAAGCAGAAGAGAAGCCTCACTGTTTATCGAGCGCTACTTTAACCTCTACAGAGGGGTTAAGGAGTTCATGGAGGAGATCGTCGAACAGGCGAGAAAAGACGGCTTTGTAACCACGTTGTTAAACCGCAGGAGATACCTGCCGGAAATCGGTGCCTCAAACAAGATGCGCCGTGAATTTGCCGAACGGGCTGCCTTGAATACGCCGATTCAGGGGACGGCGGCAGATATCATCAAGTTGGCCATGCTCCGGGTGGATGAGCTTCTGAAGCAGAAAAAAAGTTCCTGCAGGATGCTGCTTCAGATCCATGATGAACTGGTGTTCGAGTTGACGCCGGAAGAATGCCTGGAGTTGACGCCGCAGATTCAGACAACCATGGAGCAGGCCATGGAGCTCGATGTTCCCCTGGTGGTGAACATGGAAACGGGATCCGACCTGGCCAAATGATCCCGGACGGTCCACCGCCTGACCTAGCTTTTCAATTTACTCGACGGAGCGCCTCGATCAGGGTCGCTCCTCTATCGGCGCGTACGATCGTTTGATCATTCCCTGATAAACCTGGCGCGGTCGGCCGATGCGGTTGCTCTCCTTGTCCATATTCATCTCCTGCCAGTGCGAGATCCACCCAGGCAGACGTCCCAGCGCGAACATCACCGTGAACATGTTAGTTGGAATACCCATGGCCCGATAGACGATGCCCGAGTAAAAATCGACATTGGGATAGAGGTTTCTGGAGACGAAGTAGTCATCTTCTCTGACCCGGTATTCGAGTTCCTGGGCGATGTCCAGAAGGGGATCTTCAATATTCATCGTTTCCAGAATCTCGTGAGTGACCTCTTTGATTATCTTGGCCCTTGGATCGTAGGTTTTGTAGACCCGGTGACCGAAACCAGTGAGCCTGTAAGGATCATTTGGATCTTTGGCCTTCTTGATATACTTGTCGAAATTCATATCGTCGGCGTAGATTGTTTCCAGCATTCTGATAACGGCCGCGTTGGCTCCTCCGTGCAGCGGTCCCCAGAGGGCGCCGACTCCGGCCGAGATCGAGGGATAGAGCTTGACTCCCGAGCTGCCAACCAGCCGGACCGTGGAGGTTGAGCAGTTCTGTTCGTGATCAGCATGTAATATCAGCAGTTTATTCAATGCCGCAGTCATCAGCGGTTCTATCTTGTAGGGCATATTGGGGCGGTCGAACATCATGTTTAGAAAATTGGAGCAGTAATTTAGATCGGCTCGGGGATAGACCAGGGGTAGGCCGATACTTTTCTTGTAAGAAAAAGCGGCAATGGTCCTGATTTTTGAAAGCAGCCGGGCGGTGGCGGTGGTGATGCCGCCGTAGGGATCTTCATCGAGATCCATTTCCGGGTAGAAGTCGTGCAGAGAACCGACCATGGTCGATAAAATTGACATCGGTGACGCGTTCGGCGGGAAATGGTCGAAGAAGTGAATCATGTCCTCATGGATCAGGGCATAGCGGATCATATCTTCTCTGAACTTGTTCAGCTCCTTCTCATTCGGCAGTTCGCCGGTGAGCAGCAGGTAGGCCACCTCGATAAAAATACAGTTCTCGGCCAGATCGGCGATATCATACCCCCGGTAACGGAGGATGCCGTTTTGGCCGTCGAGATAGGTGATGCCAGACTCGCAGGAGCCGGTGTTCATGTAGCCGCTATCAAGGGTAATATAGCCCGTATCACGCAGCAGGCTGCGTATATCGATCGCCTTTTCTCCGGTGGTGCTCTCTATGATAGGCAGCTCGTAAGTGTTTCCATCGACGGTCAGTTGTGCTGTCTGGTGGGCCATAAGATCCTCGTGATTGTGGTTTTCTCTGCCGACGTTCGTCCTGTTCAGCAATGGCGGCATGGCGGGAGCCGTGATGTGCCGATCTGCAGATTGATTGTAAGCCTACAATTCAGCGGCAGGCTTGGGCCGCTCTGAGCCAAAAGATTGATCGCCTAACAGGATTTGTGTCGTACAGCGGTTGTTGCAGACGGATGACTGGAGCAGGAGTGCTGAAGCCATATCGTAAAACTACTGCAATATAGCCGAAAAAGGTCATTTCATCAATTTCTCTTTTGTTTCATTGCCCGAAGCATTGGAAAATCCACAGTATCGCTTGTTGTGCCGTTTATTATTTTTGCCTGAGCGGCCCAAAGTAATTATAGATGAGAAAAGGCAATATGGACGCCTGCTGTACCTTCGAGGGGTGATGGTCGTGCAGGTCTATGCATGAGGGAGCAAAATAACTGTTATGACAGGATTGAAAGAGGAGATGGCCCATCTGGAACTCCCGCTGCTGATCGAGTATGGAGTTCTTGCTGAAGAAAAAGAAAAGGCGCTGGCGGTCTATGAAAAATACCGGCACAATCCCGCCGCCACGTCCCTGCTGCGCTGTTATTATTCGGATCTACCAGAGGCTCGGGAAGAGATGGCCGTCGATCTGAAAATCGTCGCTTCGAGGCAGGGCAGTGATCTCGTCGTTTTACAGTCGACCAGCCATGATTATCTCTATCTTCACTCAGATAATCAGGTGCTGCTGCTGGGAGAATTCAAAGACGGGATAGAGGATGAATCGATTCTTCACTACTTCCAGTTTAAGAATCGGGACGATTTTCGGGAGAAAGTCGGTGCCCGGCCGGCCAGTCTGCCTTCGATGCATGTCCCTGAAGCGCCCGCTTCCCCGGTAGTCTGCGTTGCCTGCGGCGTCGGCAACGGTGAATTCCATATACTCGGATGTCCGGTGGAACAATGCCCCTGGTGCCAGGCCCAGTTGAGTCGCTGCAACTGCAGGTTCGATAAACTCGGCATCGGCGCCATCGAAGAGGAGGAACAACTGGATCGCTTCGAAGTACTTCTCGAGCGCAAGGGGCGTATCCCCTTCAAGAGCGGGCATAATCCTTCCTATCCTACGGCGGGGGACGACCCACCGCCCTTCTCCGACGACCAGCCTGACAAATAAGCCAAGCCAAAAAAAATCCCCCTTCAGCACCATCGGCGCCGAAGGGGGATTGGTGGATCTGGGTGCGAAGGCGCTGTCTTAGTTGGGAACCACTTTTTTCAGATATTTGTAGATATCAGAATCGGAGGAGATGACCAGAGAGGTGTTATCACCAACTATTTTATCATAGCTTTCCAGCGTCTTCATGAAAGAGAAAAATTCTGGATCCTGGCTGAAGGCCTCGGCGTAAATCTTGGTGGCTTCGGCGTCCGCTTTACCTTTTATTTCGAGAGCTTCCTTGTTTGCCCCAGAGGTGATTTCCCGGAGTTGCCTGTCAACGGTACCAAGTATTCTGGCTTTTTGGCCCTCACCCATCGAGCGTTTCTCCGCGGCTATTCTCTTTCGTTCTGAGATCATCCGGTCATAGACCCGCAGCCTGACCGATTCAATGTAGTTGACCCGGCGGAACATGACATCCACCAGTTCGATACCATATTGCGGCATGGCCCTGGAGGATATCTCAAGAATCTGATCAGAGATCACGTCTCGTCCCCGTATAGGTTTGGTTCCCGGTTCCTGATTGGAAGGCGTCATGGTATCAAGTGACCAGTCGGAGCTCCTGATGATCTCGATCAGGTTGTTCTTGTTGACCATATCACGGACGGTACCGCCGATGATATCGTCGAGAAGTGACTGGGCCCTTGATTCGGTTCGTACGGCCTGCATGAACCTGAGAGCATCAACGATCCGCCAGCGCGCAGTGACGTCGAGGTAGACAAAGGTCTTGTCGTTGGTGGGGATCTGATTTGGTTCGCCGTTCCAGATGACGATCCGCTTGTCGAACTCGTTGACCTGCTGCAGAAAAGGCATTTTGAAGTAGAGCCCTGCCTCTGTTTTCGGTTCACCAATTGGTTTACCGAATTGGGTGATCATCACCTGCCGACCCTCCTGGACAATAAAAAAGCCGTCGTAGATAACGACAATACCGAGCAGGACAAGACCGATCAGAAGAAAATTTGCAATTTGTTTCATGGTGTATTCCTCTCGTAGGCTATTGTCCTTGCGGGACCGGTTGATTGTTCTTGCGGAGGTTGAGCAGCGGCAGCGGTCCTTGCTGTGCTTCATCCATGATGTAAATGGTTTCTACCTGCGGCAGAACAGACTGCATTTTTTCCAGATACATGCGCTGCCGGGTAACATCGGGAGCGTTTTTATATTCGCTTAAGATTTCTACGAACCGGGTGGTTTCACCCATGGCGTTGTTGATCCGCTCCGTCGCGTAACCGCGCGATTCCTCGACGATCTTCAGCGCATTACCGCGGGCGGCGGGAATTACCCGGTTATAGGTTTCCTCGGCTTCGTTGACCAGCCGCTTCATATCCTGGTCGGCCTCGTTAACTTCGTTGAAGGCAGGCTTGACCTGCTCCGGCGGGTTGATGTCCTGGAACTGCACCGTGACAAGACCGACGCCAGCTTCAAGAAAATTCAGCTGTTCCTGCAGTTCCTGCTTGACGTTTGCGGCCAGAATCTCACGGTTACTGAGGACGTAATCGAAATCCATGTTGCCGACGACCCGCCTGGTTACCGCTTCTGAGAGGTCATGCACCGCCTGCTTGACGTCTTGAACCTTGAACAGGTAATTGATTGGATCTGCAATGCGATACTGAACGATCCAGGCCACGTTGATAACGTTTTTGTCAGCGGTCAGCATCAGCGACTCCATGTCGTAACCGCGACTGTCAAAAGATGTTTTTTGGCCGGGATTTCGGGTCCTGAA
>JBPCUV010000206.1:0-21278 GCA_051010975.1 Desulfocapsaceae bacterium | reverse complement strand
TATTGAAATTGATTTTGCTTCACTCAGAAATGATACAGCGAGGAGCATCACGGAAAACTGAGTCCCGATGGCCAGGGCACCGATAATAGTGATCAGAAGAAAAAACCTATCTGCCAGAAGGGCCATAACCTGATTACCAGAAAACGAGGAACCTCGCTGCTCACTCGCTGGCAGTCTCACCAGGCTGAATACTAAAAACAATCCAAACATCGCCAGACTCAACCCCGAGTAAGCATTCTGCCAACGGAGATCACGCACGAGGATACTTCCCATGATCAGGGGACCAACCAGCGAGCCAATTCCAAAAAAGACATGATGAACATTTAAAATCATTCCCTTCCTTTCCTGGTACATGCCAACCAGCAGCGCATTGGAACTGCTGACCGCAAAACCTACACCAACACCTATGAGGGCCATCAATCCAAGATTGACATAAAAGTTCGCCCCGATACCCAGAAAAAACGAACCGCCACCCAGGAAAAGACAGCCCAGCATCATGACTTTTTCAATTCTGACAATATCTGAAAGCAGTCCGCCGATTAAGGCTGCAACTGCTAACCCGGCCTGCATCATTGCCATAAAGAGACCGGCTTGCCCGAAATCAATCTCCATAAACGCCCGCATTGCCGGTAGACTTGTTCCTAGAAATGCAAACGTGATTCCATTCAAACCACTGGCAAGAAAGGCAGCGCCGGTAATCAAGACACGACTGTCGAACATAAAAGCTGCCCCCCATTTCTGGATTTACACTACCGATTTGTACGATTATCGATCAATCGTCTGCCGGAATGTTGGCAGCTATAAAAGCAATTTTGGCCGTGTTTTCAACCAGGTCTGCAATATACCAGGCCAGGCTGATCGACGGGGCCATGGTCAGTATGTCATGCTCTTTCATTAACAGAGCATTACTCTCAGGGTATCCGGAGCACTCATTCTATACCTTGCCAAGCTGGGCCAACAGCGCCTCAGCACAAGAATCAGCAAAGCTCTTATCGTTTATGTGCATGTCTACTTCCTGATAATCTATGCCCGGCTTGAGCCCTCTTTTCAGACTCGTCAGCAAAAGTTGATACCCTTTGGGGTCATAAAAAGCACCACCCTCGCTTCCATAAGTCGACCACCCTCGCTTTGGCACCAGAATAGTCACCGGGCCTCTCGACTCATTAATCCTCTTGGCCATGGTTTTCCCGATCTCGGTCATCTCTTTCTGAGTAACTTTGACGTTCGCGTTAAAAGGGTTGTGCATGTAAATTTTCCTTTTACGCATTGATTGTGGAATCGATTCCCATGGGCCAAAGCATAGATACTCCAGTGCGCCGGTCGATACCACTTGAGGGATACCTGCTCGAGCAGCTGCTTTCATCCGCCCCGGAACAACAGGAACATAGGCACCTGCTCCGACAACTTCTTCAGAAAGTTCATGGGGTGTCAAATCAATGATTCCAGAAAAAACACCCGCTTCAATCAACTCCTCCATGGCAGACCCTCCAGCCCCTGAGGCATGGAAGGTTATCACTTCTAATCCGTTTTCCAACAAGCGCTCGGTTATGCGGTGAGCAGCCGGTTCCGTATTGCCAAGTGCACTTAATGCAATTGCCCGTTTCTGCACATCACGATTCACAGAAATTCCATGCTCGACCATACCGATAAGAGCACACATGGCATTACGAAGGATTGAACGAGACACTGAGTTTGGACTTCCAACAAGATCAGCTACGGAGAAGACAACATTGATATCTTTATGGCCTATATAGGGCCGCATATTGCCTGAAGCAACGGTTGAAACCAGGAATTTCGGCAACCCAAAAGGTAAGCTGCGCATCGCCATGGAAGCAATCGCTGTCCCTTGATTGCCGCCGATGCCAATTACCCCATCAAGTCGGTGATCACCTGACAACTCCTTGAGGACCTGGGCGGCTCCAACGCCCATAGCGCTCATAATCTCATCTCGTTTACCAGCTTTGACGAGATCAGCAAGATTCACCCCGGCTCGTTGGGCCACATTCTCATTTGAGAATTCTGCCCCTGTATCGAAGGAGGTTAAGGCGCCGACATCAATAAGAATGGGAGTGCACCCGAACTCATTGACAATTTTTTCAAGGAACAAGACTGATTCAATCTTGGTGTCCAGAGTACTAATGATAGCTATGTTTCTTAAAGGCATGAGGGCAAATGTTGAGAGAATTATCCTAAGCCATTAAAAGAGATCGGATATGAAGTAATCTCCATATCCGATCTTAAATGGACACACAGCATTAATAACTGAAGGCTATACCCTGGCGAGACTGGCACGCTCTCTGCCTGCTTCAGTAACCTTGATGTCAAACGTTTTGACTTCCTCGATCAGTGCCGCAAGTGCCTCTCCAGCAACCTGGAAATACTTCTCCCCTTTCTCTTTCGAGCCGGCAAAGGGATCTCCAATGGTGGCCGTGTCACTGTACTCATGATGCTCCATCGGTACCCAGGTGTTTTCGGCACCCATGAACTCAACATGACCGGTACCATCCTTCTTGGAGAATTTGTCCCCCATAAACGCAGGTGCGTGGGTTCTATCTTTTTTGGCTTTATCCATGTCCATCAAAGATTCGTCATACGCCCATACCGTGCTGGTCTCAAGCTCACCTGCATGCCAACCCGGTGTATCCTCAGGAGGTCCAGTCCAGATTTGACCACCGATAGCCATGGTACGCTCGGTCGGTGTTTTGAACCAACAGCAGAAGCAGCCGGTTTCATAACGCAGTTTACGAAGCACTTCGTCAACCACCTTTGAGTTGCTGCCGTGATGGGTAACAAAAACGAGCTTGTTGTAACCATGATATATCATAGACATTCCCAGCTCATAGACGATTTTTCGATAGGTCGAACCGGAAAATGTCAGTGTTCCAGAACCTTGACCTATTTCACCCATATGGTGTGGAGAATAGCCTACCGGCATTACCGGGGTATGCAGGGTTTCCGCCAACGGTGCAGCAACTTCCACCACACCCATCGCGGTAGCGGTATCGGTTCCAAGAATAACATGAGCACCATGTTTTTCATTGGATCCCATAGGAATGATAATAGTGTCATTGCCTTTCATGTGCTCGGCCACTTCATCGTAGCTCATTTCAAAGGTGTTATAACTTTTTCTTCGTGCCATTGTTGCCTCCTTATTAGAATTGATCAATTTAACATTTTGCCTTGTAAACCTTTACTCGGCAACCCGGAATAGCAGTAAACGCCATCCGCAAAAGGGGTTTTGTAAACGTTTTCCTCGCGGAATATCCTCTCTCGAAGGGAATATCCCCGCACATGTATGTAAACGTTTACCAATCTTTAAACCACTGACCTCCTTTTGTCAACGCAAAATGTAACATTTCAAGCCTCCTCTTTTAGCTCAGAATCTCAGCCCCTGGACCCCAGAAGGGGGCTCCAGGGCAGCCTTACAGCTATTATGAGACTATGTATTATAAGATAAGCACAACTTACTAAGAATATAAAAAAAGAGAGCACTGGCTGAAGAATCAGGTAGTTAGATCCTCCGTCAGGTTGGAAAGGAATGTTAGGATCAGTACCTTTTGGATGGTGCAAGCAGAATAAAAAAGCCGAACCGTATCACGGTTCGGCTCAATGGACAGGCACCCTGCCTTTTTATACGGGCAAGGCTTATTACCGAAGATTATTTAGGATACTGTCAACAGCTCATTTATGAACTAAGAATCCAGAACCCATAACAGTGGGTTCAGAATGCACTCCTGCACAATCACTTCAACATACAAGCGGGCCCTCTGAAAGTTTGCTTATATGATTGTTCTTCCTGAATCCTGCGTAGTCTTGCAGAAGCTTTTTGGGCCATACTTACAGTGAATTTAAAGGGCACACTCACGAGCAGGTGAATGCCATCAAGTAAATAAGTAAATGGATTCAGGTCAAAATTACATTCAAAGTCTGAGTTGAAATCGCTGGCTGAGACTGCTTCGTACGAATTACTTAATTGAGTTGTCATTTTAGTACCTTATAATCAGTCAACAATATAAAAATTGATGACATCGAGATTAATGTTATTTGATAATACGTGTTGTTGCATTGCTGCCATCATGCCAAACGGAACCGCGCTTTCTAATACAGAGAATTTTATATTGCAAGCATTATCGCATATCCGCTCAAAGAGAACTTTTTTAAAAATCTGATTAATCATTGTGTTCTCACCTTTCGTTTGTAGCTCTAAGTTATGTCACCTTGTGGCATCGTCAAGTATTTGATTAAGAATAATTCTCATTCAAGAGTGATAAGTCTTCAAAAAAATCCTTCCCGGAGAAGATTAACATACTGTTATAAATGAATTTATTCAGAATTATTGACAGGGGTACAATAATCACTTACATTACGGCAAACGTTTACATTGTAACACTACCAGGAGAAGTGTGTGTCGAAAATTCATGATGTTGCCAAACGAGCAAATGTTTCAATTGCGACCGTTTCACGGGTGGTAAACCCAGGCAGGCACAAGGTAAACCCTGAAACCGCCGAGAAAGTCAGGGCTGCTGTTAAAGAGCTGGATTACCGCCCCAATGCACTCGCACGTGCTCTTCAAATGAAAAAAACGATGACTATCGGCGTCATCATTCCAGATATTTCCAACCATTATTACGCTGAAATCGTACGCGGAATTCAAAGTGTCGCCGATGGAGCAGGATATAATATTATCCTGCAGAATACCGATAGAAATCCGGACCAGATCGTTAAATCTATTTATCTTCTCAGGGAAAAAATTGTTGATGGAATTATTTTCAGCGGTGGCACGATTAATGGCTATGAACCGTTGTCTGCCCTCAAAGAGCTACGTGATCGTGTCGTGGTTATCGGCCGACATGATGTTGATTTTCCGGCAATAATGGTCGACAACATAGCCGGCGCAACCCTTGCGGTAGAACACTTGATTGAGGTCGGACATTCTCGAATCGGCCTGATTGGCTGGTCCGAAAATTCAACCACTGCAAAGGACCGACTGAGTGGCTACAAAAATGCTTTGGCTCAGAACAGCTGTCCTTACGATGAGTCCCTTATTTGTCAGGGGAGCCTGACGCCGGAAAGTGGCTACAAGGAGGCCAAGGTACTATTATCACAAGAAAATCGCCCAACCGCCATATTTGCAGGTAACGATCAAATGGCATTTGGGGCAATTTATGCCGCCATTGAAATGGGATTGCGTGTTCCGGAAGATATCGGTGTTATTGGTTTCGACAACATACCGTTGAGCTCTTTTTTTGTGCCACCGCTTTCCACCATTGCAGTTCCAATGTCCTCCCTGGGATCAGATTCGATGGAAACTTTGGTCGGACTGATAGCAGAAGAGCAGGTATCAAGAATTAAACTGCACGAGACAAAGCTCATTGTCAGGAAATCAACCTTAAATAACTAATTATATCTATGAAATACGGACTTGATTTTGGAACGAGCAACTCAGTTATTTCCTATAACAATGGCAATAGTGTCGAAGTTCTTCCAATTGAACCAACAAGTAGAGCCAAAGAAATTATGGCTAGCCTCTGGTTTTTTGACTATGAGGATGAATTTTGGTCGTTTGGGAAAAGCGCTTATGAACAGTATACAGAGACACTTGGTGAGGGAAGATTAATTCAGTCTCTTAAGAAATATCTTTCCGACCCTACTCTCAAAAATACCTACGTTCACAAAAGAACGGTAGATTTTGATGAACTGGTGATGCTCTTCCTTAAGGAAATGAAAGACAAGGCTGATCAATTGACGGGGGAAAATGTCGAGAATGTCACGATTGGGAAACCAGTCAATTTTTCAGACAGTGGCAAGAACAATATTGCTTTGCAACGTATTGAAAAAGGGGCCCAAAATGCAGGTTTCAAAAATATTTCATTTATGTTTGAACCACTCGCGGCCACTTATTCTTATAAACAGAGAATTTCCGGACAAGCCAATATATTTACCTTGGATATAGGCGGAGGTACTACTGACATATCAATAGTGAGAATCTCCACTGATGATGCCCGTGACGAGGTGCTAACCACTCAAGGTATAAACATAGGTGGTGTAGATTTTGACGGGAGAATTATAAGACGTAGACTCCTTCAATATTTTGGGGACGGTCTCACCTATGATTCAACAAGAATGGATGGTGGGGAGTTTCCCAGAGCTCTGTTATTTCCTTTGTCCGATCGTTACAAGATCTTCACCCTGGTCAATAGCAGGAAATACTTAGACGATCTACAACGAGCATTTTACGGTTTGATTGACCCGGATGGTAAAACTAAGGCCTTGGAATATTTAATACATCAGCAAGTTGGTCTAGAATTGTTTGATGCAGTTGAGTCGGCAAAAATTGAGTTGTCTTATAGTGAATCTGCTACCATTTCATACCACAAGGGCCCTATTAACATAGAAGAACAACTCTCAAGGCAAAATTTTGACGATTAAATATCTGATTATACAGAAAAAATATCAAATCTAATCATATCCTCCCTGGAAGCTGCCAAGCTAGAACCCGGACAAATCGATAAAATCCTGCTCGTTGGGGGGTCATCTAAAATTCCAGTATTTCGAAATATGATGACATTGTTTTTCCCTGAGGCTGAGATTATGGGAGTAAACGAGATGACGAGTATTGCACACGGACTCGGTCATACTCAATAGCGCTGTAAGTATATCTTAGTGCTAGGGAAAATAGCTGTTATCTCTGCTGGTGGTATTAGGATGCCAGGTGCTGCCACCTCGGGGCCGCAAGCACCTCGGGATTTGCCACATTGAGCGGTTTCTTGCCGTCGAGCACCTCAATGGTTCTGTCAGCGGCATCGGTTGCCATTCTGATTACACATTCGTTGGTCAAAGCGGCAGAGTGGGGTGTCAGCAGCACGTTGTCGAGCTTCAGCAACGGGCTTTCTGAATCTGGTGGCTCCTGGGTCTGTACATCGAGACCGGCGCCACCAATGATCTTGTGCCGCAAAGCATATGCCAATGCCTCCTCATCGATTACCGGCCCCCGTGAGGTGTTAATGACGATGGCCCCCGATTTCATCTGCTCGAACTCAACGGTAGAGAGTGCGTGATGGGTCTGCTCGGTGAGGGGCACGTGAATCGAAATGACATCAGACTCTTTACACAGCCGTTGTTTATCGACAAAAGTAACCAGCTCCTGATAGTCTAGTCTAAGCTCATCAGGAAGGTAGGGGTCACAGGCCAACACGGTCATCTTGAACACCGTTTTGCAGGCCGTTGCCACCTCAAACCCGATTCGCCCAAATCCCAGCAGTCCGATGGTCTTACCGCTGAGGTCGCGTGATAGATTTTGGTATCTGATCGAATAATTATCGTTGCGCACGGCATGGTCGAGGCGCGGCAGCTGTTTGGCAAGCGAGAGCATCATGGCCAGCACATGCTCGCAGACACTGATACTGTTGACGCCGAGATTTGACGTGACGATAACCCCGTTGTCCGTCGCGGCATCGACGTCCACATTATCAAAACCGCCACCGGTGCGCGAAATGACCATAAGATCATCCGCTGCCTCGATAATTTCCCGGGTCATACTTATCCCGGTCCTGAGAATGACGGCCTGACAATTTTTCATAAGCGGCAGGACGGTTTCGGGTTTCGGGTCGGGTGCGGTGACGACCGTATGTCCGGCTTCTTCCAACCTCTGAACCGCTTCGGCCTCGACTGGCTGTGGTAATAAGACATTCATAATTATTCGTGCGTTTAGCTCTATTTTTTTAAGCTTTCACAGCTTACCAGCGCTTCCGAAACGAAATTTACCATCTTCTCGGTGACACCAGCGAACTGACGGGCTGTTTCAAGGATAGCCGGATGAGTGTTGAACTCAGCTGCAGTGTATCCGTCTTCTGCGTAGGCTTTGGCGAAATATGGAATCCTCAGCAGTTTGTCGAGGACATCCCGGGGAACCTGCTCTTCTCTGGAGTCTGAAAACTCAAGATAGGGTGTTTTGGTGAGCAGATCCCCAATGTAGGGCGGCGGGCAGGTATAGACGATATTCTCGCCGGCAGATTTCTCGATGTGCCAGGAGTGTACCTTGCCGTCTATCACCGGGCTCAGTCGCATGGAGCAGAGGAGCATTTTGCCTTCATAGTCCGGATGTTTGTCAACCATTCTGCACGCCTTTTTAAAAACTGCAATTTCGGCCCAGCGAGTGTCTGTTTCTGAAAGTTCGATACCGAGTTCCTCCGCTTCTTTGGCCAAATCACCAAGTGATCCGTAGCGGGCGCTCATTGCAGTAATCACTGAACGGAATGTGCTCAGGTCAACACCGTTTTCCTTGGCCTCTTTGACTCCAGCTGCGACTGCGTCCATACAGGCTTTAAACTGCGGGTTTATCATTGACAGGGTATTGTTTGTTGATATTCCTTTGGAAGAAAGTATTCGAATTGTTTCATATCCTTCTGCGGTTCCTGGAATCTTTATCATCACATTGGGAGCGATTGCCGCCAGCTCGACACCCTGATTGACCATTGCTTCGGTATCAAATTTTGAGCGAGGATCGGCCTGCCCAGAAATGTAGCCGAATTTTCCGCCGGTCTTTTCGAACATCGGCAAATAGGTTTCGGCGCCACGTTTGACAATTTCCTTATACACCTGCCAGAACATAACTTCCGTTTCCTGGGAGCCGTGTTCGGCTGCGTAGTCGGCGATCCATTTCTGCCAGTATTCGGGATTATCCTGAACTGCGGCGTAAGAGAGCGGCGGATTAGTGGTGACGCCTCTGAATAGATTATCTTCAGGGGCATTATCGGGATGAAACATCCGATCGATCCAGGCGGTCATTTCCTCTTTATTTTCGGCCTGATCGATCATCGACTTTTTCCAGGTTTCGAAAACCAGCGGCGAAGAATCCCACCAGATCTCCGCTTCTTTTTCCACGCTCCACAATTTTTCCAGTACACTGGGATTCATTTTAGTCCTCAATGGCAAAGATTAACTATGTAAAGCAATTGGTTCATAATAGCGTGCGCCTGCTATCTCTATTAACAAGGGTTTCAGGTTGAGTTAGAGCCTAGACAATCTGCTCTTTCGCCGACTTCCAATATCAGCTTGCGGCTATCCAGCCACCGTCAACAAACAGGGTATGCCCTGTGACAAAGTCTGAAGCCGAGCTCGAAAGATAGATAGTCGCGTCAATCAGATCTTCGGAAACAGCCAGGCGCCCTAAGGGAATACGGCTGAGAATTTTTTCCAGAACCTCACCCTGGAGAAGGCTTTCCCTGCTGGGCGTACGGATAGCCGTAGGCCCAATCGCATTGACCCGGATACCGTCAGAGGCCCACTCGAGGGCAAGAGCTTCAGTCAAATGCGACACACCGGCTTTAATGCCACCGTATACAGACCGGTTCGGGATAATACTTCGACTGAAGGTCGAGCTAAGATTGATTATTTTCCCATAACCTTGTTTTTTCATAATGGAACCGACCTGTTGACAACAGAAAAAGAGTCCTTTGAATGAGGTGTCCAGCATCTTATCCCATTCATCTTCGGTCACTTCCCAAGCGGGTTTCGTTACTGTAAAAGCAGCATTATTGAGAAGGATGTCAACCCGGCCGAATTGTTCCAGAATAAATTTTTTTAATCCCTTGATGTCACTGAGCTTGCTGACATCCATCTGGTACATCTCTGCTCTTCTACCTGTGGCTTCAATTTCTTTGGTTACTTCTTTCAATACTTCTTCGCGTCGACTGCAAACGATAAGATCGGCCCCGGCACGAGCGAGTCCCAAAGCAATATCTCTACCAATACCTTCACTGGCTCCTGTTACTACGGCTACTTTATCGGTGATATCAAATTGACGCAGATGGCTTTCCATGGATCTCCTCCGTTACGGGAAATAGTTGCTCACTTTAGACCGAGGCCTGTTGCCCCCTCTTTCAAGTAGATTGTAATCGGTCCCACTCGCCCCATACAGGCCCTGTGTTCCTGCTCACTTCTTGAGAGCGGGCCGGAACAACTAGAATAATTTGATGTTATGCCAGCGACCTATTAGCTAAATATTATTTTAGTAAGAGCCACGACAATAAAAAGTATGAACATCCTTTTGACCCAGACATTGCCTATCCTTTCCGCGTAGTGTGCCCCGAGGTAGGAGCCTACCAGACATCCTGACAGCATTGTCAGACCCAACTTGTAATCCACAGCTCCATGTAAAGCGAAAATGGTTGCGGCGGTAACGGTCATGCAGATGGAACCGATTTTTTGTGTGGCAGCACTTTGAATAAACGTTTGCCGGAACCAGGCAATGAGAATGTACATTGAAAAAGTACCTGCCATGGCGCCATAAAACCCACCATATATGCCAACTACAAAGCTCAAAACTGCACCTATGACGTATTCCTTTTTGTTTATCGCGGTTTCTCGTTGCTCAACACCCATGCCAGAATTTAACAGAAGAAAAGCTGTCAGGATGATGGTGGTAACGACGATGACATTTTTAAGGACCGCCTCACTGATTTGTAAAACGATATTGGCTCCCAGGGCAGAACCGAACAAAATCGGAATGGCGACAATAAATCCCACCCTGTAGTTTATCAGCCCTTTTTTGTGAAACTCATACCACCCGGCCACGCCTACTCCAATAATACCGAAACGATCAGTCCCTATGGCAGTGTGAGGCGGCAGGCCTAAAAGAATCAGGGTTGGAATGGTGATTATACTTGCCCCACCGATCAGGGTACCAAAAGCCGAGGCGAACACCGCCACCCCGAACATGATGAAAAAGTTAATAATCTCCATTTTGCCAATTCTGCTCTACGCTCTTCCCTGATTATCAGTCATCTAGCCAACTCACTTTCATCCAGAAAGCAACAAATACTCAACGGTTGCCGCTGTCCCAAAAGCCCGAGCAGTAGGGATTCAGCCGCAGATGGGACCAACGACAACTGAAAAATCTCCTGAGCTGCTAAAAAAAGACGCAAAGCACTCTCCCGGAAGAAGAGCGCCTTAAAAATACCTGAGCTCTGCAAGACAACGTGACTGATTAAGTGAAGGGATCAACAAGCGGTACCACTACCTAGCGAAGATATCGCCCTCCGCACACATCCAGAGTTATTCCTGTGATATAGCTTGATTCGTCAGATGCCAGAAATACAATTGTTGATGCTATTTCAGCAGGTTCACTCAATCTTCTCAGCGGTATTTGACTTAAAATCTGATCTTGCTTGGACTTGCCTTTTTCATCCCAGAGTGAGGCAATTCTGTCTCCTGTCATTGTCACGGTTGGTGCAACCGCATTAACTCGAACCTTCTCTTTCCCCCAATCATTAGCTAATTGTCGGGTCAACCCTTCAACACCCGCTTTTGCGGCGGTGTACTGCACTCCAGCCAGAGAAGCTTTCCAGTGGCCAGCCAATGCCGACATGTTAATGATAGTCCCACCCCCATTCTTGACCATCACCGGTATGACTTGCTGACAGGTAAAAAAAGCTCCTTTAAGATTGACGTTCACCACCAGATCCCAATCTTTTTCTTCGATCTCTTCCAAACGATGAGGGGTGAACAAAGCCCCCCCCGCATTATTGACCAGAATATCGATTTTTCCCCACTGCAGAATGACTTTGGCAACCATCTCCTCAACCGCTGCTTTATCGGAGACATCCATTCTAATCCCTACAACATCCGCACCTTCTTTTTGAAACTGGGTTACTGCCTTTTCAATTGCTTCTTCGTTGATATCAGTAATGACAATTTTCGCTCCTTCCTGGAAAAAAGCCTGAGCAATGGCATATCCCATTCCCTGGGCAGAACCTGTGATTACCGCGACCCTATCCTTTAATCTGTTCATTGTTTTTTCCGCCAACTGGTTAGTGTGTTAAGGTGAGCAATCAGGCTACCCCAAATTCGAATACTCTCCACAAAATGGTACTGATTTCCCTAAAAATGAACGTGGGGTTCAGGTGTTCTATACCGTTATTGCAAGAACCCGGTGTCAACAAGAGCCCTTTTCAAATCAGCTCTTTGGGATTCTGTTAATCCCTTGATCGGCTTTCTTGGATTGCCGCCGATAAAACCTGCCAGATCCATAGCAGCTTTTACACCTGCCACTCCATAAGTTCCGGAAACTTGTTTATTCAAATTGACGAGCTCTTCGCTCATTTTTTCAGCTTCTTCCAGCCGGCCTTTTTTGAATGTTTGATACAATGCTGCGCTCGCATCAGGAAAGACATTGGCTAAAGAAAGTACACCTCCGGTTCCTCCAGAAGCCAATAGATCCAAAAAGTAGCCGGCAGAACCTGCCAGCACCGAGAAATTATCACTTTCCACTTTCAGAGAATCTTTATAGGTGCTCTTTGAACTATCTTTAATGCCAACAACATTTGGATGATCAGCAACCCGTTTGATCACTTCTAAGCCGATAGTAACTCCCGCAGCAACAGAAGGGTTATTGTATAATACAACAGGAACTGGAGAGGCCTCCGCCACATCGGTGATGTAACTTACCAGGACGTCGTCATCAATTTTTTTTGCAAAAAAATGGGGCATGAGCAAACTCACCGAATCCACACCTATATCCGCTGCTTTTAAGGTCAGCTCTATTGTCTCATAGGTGCTTTCTGCAGCTGTTCCGGCCATGACAACTTTATCAGCAGAGCGATGCTCCAGGACTGTTTTTAAAACCTGAAAGCCCTCATTCGTGGTCAAAGATTTGAACTCTCCATTGGTTCCCAGAACAAAATATCCCCGCAGCCCGGTTAGATTCATCTTTTGAATATTGGTCGCCACTCCCTCCAGAAAAACTTTATCATCTTTAAAAGGAGTACACATCGGGGAAAACACACCGGCCAGCATCTCTTTACTTTTCTGCATTTGTTAACTCCATATATTTTGTGCCTTCATGATTTCTCTTAGTTACTAAAAAAGAACAGACTCTCAGCAATTTCTTCCCTATTCCACGCCTGTCGCTGCGAGGAATGAGCGACGGGCAATCCTCAATACAAGATGACAGTACAGATCCATTCATCAGTTAGCGATTGTCCATAAAAGATAGAAATTTTTCCATTACCTTATCAATAAACAGCTCGTCATTGATATGAGCATCAACCGTTTCAAAAGGAATTGACCGCTCTAAATGCGCTTGCAGGGCATCAATAAAGACTTGATTACTGTCCGGTTCCCAATGAGGGTGCCCCTCTCTGTCCGGATATGAAAAGCCTTGCAGAGGAATAAATACATGGATAGGCCCTGTTGCCATATTCAGTTTCAGGGCAGCCAGTTCTGCAACCTTGATCAGCTCATCCTGTGTCAATCTTACCAGCGTCAAATTGGGGTTATGGACAATATATTTTTGATTTTTCATCCGCTCTGACAGGGTATCGAGCGGACCTTGAACCGAGTAATTAACGCTTCCAGGTGCGATTACCTGGGATATCCCCATCTTACTTGCCGATTCCAAGCGAAAATCCTGGATAGAGCGATGCAGGCCTCCTACCATGGAGTCGGCTAGTTCATGCATGTTTAAATCAAGAACCCCCTTGAAGTAGCCTTCGGTAATCATCTCTTCCATGGCGATCCCGCCCGTCCCGTTCTGGTGAAAAGCGATACATTCAAAACCATGCTTTTCCAGGATACTCTTGGCTCTCAAAGCCCCGGGAGTTGTGGTCCCTAACATGGACAAAGCCACAGGATTTTTCGAAGAGGGCTTGTCTTGATTACCTTTAAAGTTCTTTACCATCCCGCAAATCGCGTGAGCTGCATTTTCAAGGACCTGCACCGTCAGAAAATTCAAGCCCTGGATATCAGCCACAGAGTGCATCATGATGATATCCTTTGTCCCTACGAAAGGACCAAACGTGGCTAATCCCGAAGCAACGGTAGCAACCATGAATTTTGGAATGCCAAACGGAAGGGCCCGCATGGCCGCAGTACCTATATCGGTCCCTTGAGCTCCTCCAATGCCGATGATCCCCTGGAATTTTCCTTGACGATACAGATCCGCTGCCACTTTTGCGGCACCAGTCATCATGGTCCGAATACATTTCCCTTTGTCTCCGGAAGCAAGCAGTTGTTCGATAGGAATACCACCTGCGCTGGCAACTTCTTCTCTACTGATATCAGCGTCGTTATCTATTGGTGGAGTTAAAATACCTGTATTCATCAATAGGGTTCGGCAGCCACACGACTGAATCAACCTTCTCAGGAAGACCGCTTCCTCTTCTTTCGTATCCAGGGTAGCTGTTATGAGGACTGTCGGTTTGGAAGTATCAGATTGTTTTTTCATAGTCATTGCTCGAACATCGGTGGAGTCCAAATGCGTTAGTGGCTGTCAGAATTTTTGAAGGATAGCCCGAGTCTTTTCATCCCTATGGTAGCTGTTCAATTTTAGATATTAAGTATCACCGGGGCATCTTGAAAAACTCAGTTCAAACAGAGAATTGCCATAAAACTGGCTTGATATCTCTTTCTCAAAAAAATATTTCCAATCGATCTGTCGCAACTTTATTCTACGGCTATGAAATCACCACTTAATGGCGGACAGGTATAAAATTCGAGATAACGGAAATCATGGTCAGATCTATTGATGGTCATGTGCTTCTGGCCTGACGGGATAAAGATTATATCACCCTTTTTGATCACCATCTCCTCCCCTTCTATCACCTCGATGGCTTCGCCAGAAATCACCACAATGACAGATTCACGATTCTGGTGATAGTGGTAAGGCACCTGATTGCCGGGTGAAAGCAAACCGAACATACCGCCCAGCTCCTTGGCATTATCTGCATCGGTAAGAATTTCAGGACGATAGGACTCGCCGGGACGTGGGTTTTCTATTTCAAGATATTCCTGGGTTGTAAATAGTTTCAAAAGATGTGCCTCCAACATGGAAATTGACAGCTTCGGGACACGGCCTCTTTATGCGATTATGCCAGGGCCGTTATCATATCCACTACGATGTCTTTCGGATATGCTGAGGAATTCCCGTGATAGGTATCTCAACTAAACTGATTATCAAAGTTCTCAGGTCTTTCTTGGTCAGTATCCTTTAGCAAAAAGTAGGAGAATATAATATCCACTGATTAGTTACACAATATAGCTGAAGAGTTCCTTCCCAAAGCGTTTCTGCTGCTCTTCTAAAATGGGGGCAACCGCATCCTTGAAAGCAGTTCGTTCTTCTTTGTTCAAAGTCACGATATTTACCTTCTCTGCAACTATTTTATCTAAAATTTCTTCATCGTCTGCTGCTGCCAGACGACGTTGTTCCACAGTCGCCTCTGCGGCGGAAATGGCAAGAGCCTCCTTAAATTCGTTCGACCAGTTTTCATAGCTATCGTTATTGCAAAGCAGTGCTGCAACACCAAAGAAATGAGACGATAGCGTGATGTATGGATGATACTTATGGATCCCAAATTTGTAATAATTAGTAAGAGGGTTTTCCTGGGCTGCGACTTCACCGGATTGCACACCGGAAAGAAGTTCCTTAACATCAAGGGCGATCGGTTTAAATCCAAGCAGCCCAAACACCTCAGCGTGCAAATCACTGAAAAGAGTGCGAATACTCATTCCCTGAATATCAGAAGGACTCCTGATCGGTCGGTGTTTGTTGCTCAAATGCCGAAAACCATTATCCCAAAATCCTAACAACCGATACCCCGTGGCAGCTCTCACCTTTTCAGCAAGCAGCTTGCCAAATGGCCCATCCATCACCGCGTACGCATGCTCTCGCTGGTCAATCACAAACGGCAGGTCAAACAAGGCAAACTCAGGCACACGCTCGGCAAGATAACTGGTTGAAAAGTAGCACATGTCCAGTTCACCACTTTCCGTAAGTTTCAGTAAATCAGCTGCCTTGTAACCGGAATTCACAATATTCCCATCTAGTTCGAAGCGAACAGCATCCCCCAGTTGAGCAGTCAATTGTTGACCAAGTAGTTCAGCAGCTTGGTTGTGAACTGAAGCAGGTGGCTGATAGCCACCAAAACGTATATGTGTCACTCTCATTTTTTGCTCACCATCTCACCGTTTTTAGAGGACACCGAAAAGTTACTTTTCGGGCGACATCAAATATCTATCTTCGACACAATTGTCGAGGTGTAACTTTTAAAAGGCTGCTCTGGCCCCCCACGTCAACTCGCTTGTGCATACAACTCCTGGCACCGTTGGTTCCCCGGCAACTACTTCATTAAGGAATCGATTAAAATACTTTTTTCCTGCGCCACTGTTTCGGGTGGTCTGTCGGGAATCTCAATCCGCTGGCATCAACACCCAGATCAACGAACATCCTAGCCAGGGCGATCGCTGAACTATACCCTTCCAAGACAGGAATTTCCCAACCCATATCGTTCAATCGCTTTTCAAGAAACGACTGTAGCCAGAACACATCGGAGCAGCCAAAGGTGATTACCTCGGCCCCGTCTTCATGGATTGCCGCTACCGCCTCATTGACCGCTCTCTCAACGGCTTCTGATGGCTCTCCACGCAGAGCTTTATCCCGTTCCTGGTCAATGGTGCTTTCATCCTCATCCATGCCGGGGCGTGCATGATAAAAATTTATGTTCCTGATGGAGGCGCATTGCTCGGTAAAACGGTGCTTGACCACAAGTTCGTAGTAGAACATGTTGTGAACCTCTGTAAAGTCGATAATGCTGAACTTATTGCCCAGCATAGAGGCGATGTGCATCTGGGAAAAGGCACATGAGGTCACCGGTATACCGAATTGCCGGGCGATTTCTCTCGATTCCATAAATCCCGGCTCTCCGCCTCCCAACAATATGATGGCGTTGTACTTGCCACTCTCGCAGGCTTCACGAACGATCGGCAGCCTTGCAGCTGCCACATGGGCAAACTCTTCACGGGTTTCGACGGCCCAATCACCATAAGGTGCAGCCGGTCCTCCGTGGATGTCCCAGTCGACATCTTCCAGCAGGTGTTCCAGGTTCAGGTACTCCATTCTTAATAGTTTTTCTCTGGACACCTCTGGTGTGTGGTATTTGTCGGCATATTTGCCGCCTGCAGGGAGTTGAAATGGTTGAATAAATAGAAAACGATATTTTCCTTTATTAGACATGTTCACCTCACTTTATTTAATGTTCAGCGTTATAATTAAGGAGGACGAAAGGTGTACGACAAAGTATTTATCAATTTTTCATTGGCAATGGAGTCGTACGGGGGCCTTCGTTTCGCATTGTGAATCGCAAATATCACATTGTGTAATTTACCAACGGGGGAATGGCTGGTCAACAAAAAAGAGAGCCCTTTGAACCGTTTTTCCAGCCACCCACAGGGGGTAGCACACATTCCCCGGGCCTTTTTGGTTCGGCAGAGACATACCTTTTCACAGACCATCTGACCCTGAAGAAATAATTTTCATTCCCCCGCCAGTGATGAGTGGATGGACATCGGATGAACATCGATGCAACACCACCGCTAATAGAGTGAATTCGTGTTGCGATTCAGGAAATCCGACCGACAGAGGCCTATAGTCGAGGCCCTATTTTTTCTCTTTTTTCTTCTTGAGTTTTGACTTTTTATCCAATTGCTCCAAATCCGGGTAGAGCCGGGTAAAGTCATCTTCAGCACGGCCCTGCGCGATAGCTTCCTGGAGATAAGCATAAGTGTCACGGCCGATATTGAGTGTAGCTCCGACTTTATCGGCCAGAGCGATTGCCATGCCGACATCTTTGTTCAGATTATATACCCGAGAGCGACCATCCCAGGTTTCGGAGAGGATATGATCGGGAAATCTCCGTTCGGAGATAAAGCTCCGAGCATTACCGTTGTTGAATACCTCGATAAGATCGGCAAGGTCAATGCCGGCCCGACGTCCAAGGTGGGCCGCCTCACATAGAGCAAAAAAATTCGTGTGGGTGATCAGGTTATGGACCACTTTCATTGTGTGACCGGTACCGCTTTCACCCAAATAAATGAGCTTTTCTGCGACTGGGCCGAGTATCTCTGCTGTGCGCTTGAATACTTTCGCATCACCGCCGACCATTAAGGTCATGGTGCCTTTTGCTGCACCCTGAGCGCCTCCCGTCATTCCAGCATCCATGTAGGCGACACCCTTTTTAGCTGCGCGCCGTGCTAGTTTTTGGGTATATACCGGATCAGAGGTGGTAAAATCATACAACACCAGCCCGCGTCTTGGCTTAGCGAGCATGTTGTTTTTGCCTTTCAGCATCGCATCAATTTCCGGTGAACCAGGTACAACGAATATGATCAAAGAGCATTTTCGCGCCATTTCAGAGGGTGTTGCGATCGTTGCCGTCTTCTCATAAGGCTTCCGCGCCTCTTCGGAGACATCCCAGACAAACACGTCATTGTAAGCTTTTACAAGATTGTTGGTAATGCCTCTTCCCATATTACCAAGACCAATCACACCAATTTTTCTGCTGGCACTCCGAGCAGATTTTTTATCAGATTTACTCTGGATTCTGGAGGGCTTAGAACTCATTATTTTTTTTCTCATCTTCTGGTCGTTGACAATTGGCCGCACGCTCCATAGCTGCACAAACAGCGGCGGCATCCTTATCGTGATAGCCTTGGGCAACGGCGGCATAATAGGATTGCAGGGCCACATGATAAATGGGGGTAGGGACCTGCAACTCATGTGCGTGATTCGAAATGAACCTTGAATCCTTGATCGGCACGGAGAAATTCATGCCTTCATGGTCATAATTATTTTTAGCCATCATGGCACCTCGAGTTTCAAACATCGAAGAACTTGACCCTGAACCACTGATGACTTTATGGATCATCTCAGCATCCAGCCCTGACTTCATGCCAAGCACCATAACTTCTGCGGCGATACTGTTGTGCACCAGGTTGAGAATATTCGCACAGAATTTCATTTTCATGCCACTACCGAATTCGCCGACATAAAATGTTCGGCTGGCAAAACCTTGAATGACATCTTCAGCTTCGAAGTACGCTGCTTCGACTCCGCTGCCAAAGGCCGTGAGCTGTTTTTTTACGGCCAGTATGCGGTTGCCGCTTACCGGACAATCGAGCATGCGTTTTCCAACCGCATCCATCAATGCCTTTGCTTTTACTTTTTCAAGGACCGGAAAGGTACTGGTTTCAATTACGATTTGGTCTTTTTTATCGGCCTTGTCTATACCGTCTTCGCCGCCGTAAACATCGTGTAAAACCTCAATGCTGGGCAGGCAGGTGACGACAATATCTGCCCGGTCTGCGACATCTTTCGGCGAGTTGGCGATTTGCATGCCATGCTTACCAAGTTCATTCAATATTTCTGGACGGACATCATATCCAACAACATCAAAGCCGCTCTTGATCAGATTTGGCACCATTGCAGATCCCAAGACACCCAAGCCAATACAGCCGACAGATTTAACCATTTATGTATTCTCCGATTTAATAAATTCTCATGCACATGGAGTGAAGACTATCCACCTTCAATACTTATTGGTTTCCAAGTATCGCCGTAAATAACCACTTGGCCGCCGGCGGTCTGCCCCATGCAAACAGAAATTGATTTAGGGCGATCCTATTGGTCCCTAGGGGGTTTTCAGTAACTCAAACATCTTGTCGCCATAAACTGCCCGTGCATCGTCATGTTGCGGTTTAACAGCGGCAACGAATTCAGCCTGCTCAGCCGGGGTTAACCTGGCAATTTCACAACCTTCATCTTCGATGGCTTTACTGGAGTCGATAACTTCCTGTTCAGCCATGCCACGCTGGAAGATGATTGCTTCCCGAACGGCTTCGGCCATAGCTAATTTCAGTTCTTCAGGCCAGGTATAATACGCTGTCCGGTTGCACATGATACTGCGGGATATATAGAAGTGGTTCGAAAGTGTGTGGTAGTGATGATATTTGTGTGCACCGTAGGTAACAGTGTTTGCAAAAGGGTTTTCCTGGGCATCCAGACTGCCATCGACAATGCCGGCGATTGCCTCGGTCAGATCCATCCGTCTGGGGGTGGCGCCCAACAGCTCAAAGGTCCGGGCCTGAACGTCACTCGGTAATACGCGAATGGACATGCCGTCAAAATCTTTCGGACGGCGGATAGGTCTTAATTTGTTGGAAATTTGCCGAAATCCGTTTTCGAAATAACCAAGTATCTTATAATTGAAGCGCTCTTCAGTTTTTTGCGACAGATAATGACCAAGACCACCATCCATGGCACCGCGTGCCTGTTCGTTGTTTTCGAACAAAAACGGCAAATCAACAAAACCAAGCTCTGGTACGCGATCAGTCAGATAACTGGATGATTGGTATGACACGGTCAAAAACCCCTGCTCGGTGAGCCATAATATATCCTCACCTTTAAAGCCCAGGTCCATGATATTGTAGATATATTTTATATCAACATCAGTGCCGAACTGTGCCTCAAGTCGATTGCCAATCATTTTGAGCGATTGACTAAAGGAGGTCGATGGTGGGCCATAGCCACCGAGACGAATTTGGTATGGATTTAGATTGAGAGCAGTCATGTGATTTTCCTAATGTTTTGAGTTCTCATAGAATATAGACCTAAAACCAACGACCGCTTGATTGTCAGTCCCGGATTTGCAAACTCGGCCAGACGAGGCACACTCAAATTGTTACTGCAGTGATATGAAATCGCTCTTTCAGGGTACAACCGAAATACCTGTAGATTCCCTGTACTGTCATCATGTCATTGCTCATATAGTTATCTCATTTGTCCAATAGTTTCATCTGTTCCTTCTTTTTCCAATTCCTCAAGAATGAGTTCTGCCGCCCACCTGGCGGCCTTACCGGAAACCATCGGTCATTTGTCCTTGTGTCCCCCCAAACGTTCCATCTCTTCACGTTCCTCAGCGGTTCCGCTTGAATATGGTTTGCCAAAAATTTTCGTTTGAATCTCGTCGCAGTCAATCCCTCCATATTCTGTCCTGAATCGTTTTTGAAGATTTTTTATAAGAACACCAAGTTTCTGTTCACTCGCCTCCAAACGTTCGAGGCGTTCAGTTTTGTCAGGCAGCATCATCTCTTCAAGGTTCCGCCCCCATAGCAGCCCGAATGCCATTATGGCACCGGTCAAGCTGCCACAAACCTGACCGGTCCTGCCCATGCCTCCGGCAAATCCAGTTGCAGCCTTAAAGGCACTTTCTCCTGGCACATTAAATACCTCCTGGAGTGATAACAATACGCACTGGCTGCAATCATGATGGTTTGCTTCATAATAAAAAGCTTTTTGTTCGACTTCTTTCAATAGTTCTTCTTTTCTGACAATCATCCTTTTTGGCTCCAGTCGAGTTTACTTTGCTAATGCATATCCAATACAGACTTTCCAAGGAAAGGAGTTTTGTTCTCGTATATCAGACAAGATATGGTAGTTAAGAAATATA
>JBPCUV010000205.1:0-5358 GCA_051010975.1 Desulfocapsaceae bacterium | reverse complement strand
TCGGTGGAATATTAAGACCTTCGATATGGCAATGTTAACACGGAACCAAGGGGCGAGTGTTAACCCACCCCTTATTTTTAGCACCCTGTTATGTGTTTACTCTTTGACCAGTGAATTAATTGGGTTCCACCCGCCCGCTTTCACTTTATAGGAGCTTCCGTACGTTCTCCAAGCGAAGCCAAATACAGGCGCAGTAGTCTCCAGATTATTAACCGCATCCTTGCCACAATTGAAACGAACAGTGTAAGTGCCATCTTCATTTGCTACAGCGTCTCGACTATTTAATATATTTTTCTCATCCAGAGGCAACAACCAGCCGTCGGCATCATAAAGGGTAAATGACCAGAATACATCAACATTTGGATCCTCAAATGTCGTACTATAGCAGTCGCTGCTACTCATGTTCTTAGAAATTTGGTAGTTATTAATACCGAAATCCATACCACCCCAGCCTGCGGCATCAGACAACCGCTTGGCTTTCATATCAATGCGTGACGCATCATAACCGTACTGAAGAAATATCCCCGAATTAATGGCTTCGTTCATATACTGATCATGGAGCTTCTCGTACTGTGCCTTGTCGTAGTTCTTCGGTTCCCATACTTGGTTACCCATGTCAGAAATTGCTAATGTCTGTTGGGCTTCACGAGCTTTCTCTATACCTTTCTCTAAGCCAACACGGAACAGTACCCACACAATATCTCCATTCTCTAAGTTGACATTGATCCTGTGAGTTCCCGGTTTCCAGATATAGTCTCGCGAATATCCTTTTTGATCAATGACGAGGACTGAAGTAAATAGCCCCTGATCTGGCATGTGAACTTTAAAACCGTTTGACGCATCAACCAAGGCGGCACTATACAGCGTATCTCGGTTCATTCTGATCGTTGGCATTGGACCAGCTGGAGTCGGCTCAGTTAGATGGAATAGTTTATTCATGGCATCCCTTGACTTCCATTTAAAGAAGTTGACCTCCGCATCTACATCAGTGAAGTTGTCTTCGGTAACAGGAATGGTCTTCTCATATTCTTTACCGTCAATCGCCATTCCGCCGAGGGCTTGGTTACAGAAAACCAAGGTTGATAAACAAAAGGCGGTGACTAATGATTTGTAATTCATATTTCCTCTCCATATAATTTTTCTGAACTATTATAATGCTAGATGGCCTATCGCAGCTTTTCTTCAATTATCGACGTGGAGATTTCTCCTGCCAAAATGGTTGCTTTGATGCTAATTACTTTAAGTGACGACAACCGAAAATCAACACTCAGAAAATTGACAGGTCGTAAACCCACGATACCGAACCCCCTTGTTAGAAGAATCTAAGAGTTCTAACCATTGAGTTTTCAGTAAAAGGATTGCTAATGGTAGATTCGCTATGGCAATCTACAGTCAAGTAGGTGATCTTTTTTTAAAGATAAACAGGTATGATGTCTGACAGATAACGGATCATCCCCACTCCTGTTAAGATAAGGCAAATCCATCGTTGATACTAATGGATTCAGCGCCCCTGATCTCTATAACATCGCCGATTGGCGTGAATGTTTCTGAACTGAGATCCTGGATAGCGATTTCGGTCTGCAATTCCATTCACCCGTCCCTCAGATAATTTTACCAATAATCCTGACTCGGCTAACTCCCCCATCAGGATGGATGTTGAACCGGACATGCGAAACGGCGCCGAGTTCGCTCAGGTTTTTCTTGCCAAATTCATGGATGTGATCCGCCTGTAATTTCTGCGGCGGCAGCAGGGTTTCCCAGAACATGGACTGGGTAATCAGGGATTGATCCGTGGCGTTCTCAACATGGGCTGCCATGAGCGAGCAGCAGTCTGGATAATTCCCTTTGAAATGGGCGGTGTCCACCTCGATCTTCTCGACGATACCCGGGTGCCCAAGAGCGATAATGATCCAATCATTCCCCGGTTCCCGGCGACGCCTGGTTTCCCATCCATCTCCCATGTCCCGGCCGCGGCCATCGGTGAGTATCTGCCATGGGTCACCGAAGTGGGCATCGTTGAATGCAACGACCCTTCCTCCGTTTTTCATGGCCGACAACTCGTAGACCTGATCCATATCTTTCCTGTTCCACTCGCAAACCGGCTGTCCGTAAACCCTGAGGCGGGCGATTCCTCCGTCGGGATACATATTCAATTTCAGGTAATTATAGGAAGCCGCACTTAGCGATGGAACAAAATGATGGGAGTTGCCCTTCAGACTGCTGACAGGAGCAATTTCAGTCCAGTCGCTGGTCTCGTCCGGTTCACTGTCTGACAGCACTGCCTCAATCGAGGCGGCCGGCGGGAAATTCCCGGTGAAGTGGCTGGTATCGATGTCAAATCCATCGATCACGCCTTTCACGCCGAGCTTGATAATACACCAGTCGTGCCCGCCGTTACGGCGCCGCTGGGTCTCCCAACCATCCATCCACTTGCCGTTATTATCATACTTACCTGGAATGAACACCGGTTTCGCAGACTGGATGAGGCGCTCCTTGGCAGCAAAAAAATCATTGGTGGCATATACCACGCTGCTACCAAGCCGCGGAATTGCCAAGTCGATCTTGTTCTTGATGTAATCCGGAACAGCAGGATGATCTGTCATGAAACACTCCTTTCAGTTAATAATTAGCAGACATGGGGATGATTTTCGATCCAGTGGTTGGCAATGTCGACTCTTCTGCAACACCAGATATCGGTATCACTACTATTTGAAAAAATTGATATACATGGCGCTCTGAGTAAACTGTCAATTCATATTTGATTAAGCACATCAATTCTGTAGAGTCCTGAGGAGTCCAGATTTGATTACAGGTGATACTCTTAAACTTTAAGAGCTATTTTTTTGGTATTAATTATATGGGTTTTTAGCGCCTTCACCGCACCCTTGAGATCATTTTCTTCAAATTTGTTTAATATTTTGTCGTGCTCCAGACAGGCTTTTTTCAGGCGTCCTTTATGTTGAGCCGATGGAACATAAAGAAGCCTGACAAGATTAAAAATACCGTCAAATAACCGTGAAACCATCGGGCGTTTACACAGTCTTACGATGTGTTGGTGGAAAAGGATGTCAGATTCTATAAACGACTGGTAATCGCCACTTTCCAATACCGCTCCATTCATTTTTTTAAACTTCTCAACAGGGAAGAGTTGAAAATTTTCTGCCGCGTTTTCCAGTGCGTAGGTTTCGAGGAGGACCCTTAAATCATAGACTTCTTCAATATCTGATTTTTCAAGAGTAATAACATGGTAACTGCTTCTGGGTCTTGACTCGACAAGACCCTCCTGTTCTAGCTTATTCAAGGCTTCCCTTATTGGTGTAATGCTTAGTTCTATGGTACGAGCCATTTCGTCGATAATTATCTTGTCACCTTGGACAAGCTTACCTGAAAAAAGCATGCCCTTGATTTCATCATAAGCAATATCTTTAAGGCTTGGGTGCCGTCTTTTTGATCTCATTTTCTATAGTTAGTGAATTAATATGTTTTGTTATTAATAAGATATTTATCTTTATTTATGCCGGGTTACGCTGTAACGGTCTCAGATATTTGATCTGATATTTTACTCAACCTTACTATTTTGCTTGACATTAGTAAAGCAATAAATCATATATCATGCATGATGCACGATTACAGAAACATTGATAAGTTTGAAAAGGTGCCTTCAGTCATTTTAGTAGTTGGGGTGGCGAAGGAATATTACCCGCACTGTAATGCTAACTTGGAGGAGTCCTATGATGTATGACCTATTAATCAAGGGTGGCACGGTTGTTTCTGCCGAGGGGACACTGAAAGCTGATATAGCTATTTCTAAAGGCGAGATATCAGCAGTTTTGTATGGCCCGTATGAGGCTGAGGCGCGGGAGATTATTGATGCCAATGATAAATTGGTTTTCCCAGGAGTTGTGGATAGTCATGCGCACCTAAATGATCCGGGGTTCACATGGCGCGAGGATTATGAGCATGGAACAGCCGCTGCTGCAAAAGGTGGGGTGACAACCATAGTTGATATGCCGATGCAAAACGAACCTGCCCTGACTGATAAAGCTATCTTCAAGAAAAAGCAGGACGCAGTGTCTAATAATGCCTATGTCGATTACTGCTTTTGGGGCGGGTTAGTGGACAACAATTTTAAGACCCTTCAAGAACTTGATGAATGCGGAGTTACAGCTTTTAAATCATTTATCGGCCCAGTTTCGCCAGACTATTCAAGCCTTTCCATGGGGCAGGTAAAAGAAGCACTTGAAATTTTAAAAGAATTTGATGCAAGAGCAGGTTTTCATTGTGAAGATTATTCAATAATCAAGTGGGAAGAAAAACGAGCACAAGAGGACGGCCGGAATGGACGGAGGGATTTCCTGACCTCGAGACCGGTGATTGCCGAACTTATGGCAACAAAGAACATTATTGATCTTGCCAGACTGACCCAGGCCAAGGTTCATATCTGTCATGTAAGCCATCCGGACGTAGCTGAAGAGATCAGAAAAGCCAAACAGGATGGAATAGATATCACTGGCGAGACGTGCTCACATTATCTGGCATTTACCGAGAAAAACCTGTTGGAAAACGGCTCTATTTTCAAATGCGCTCCCCCGTTGAGGACCTATGAGGACAGTCAGAAGATGTGGGACTATATCCTTGATGGCACACTTTCCTGTGTAGGATCGGATCACTCTCCCTGTACACCGGAAGAAAAGAATGAAGAAGAGCACGGGATTTTCGGAGCCTGGGGTGGGATCAGCGGTATTCAGAGTCTTATGCAGGTCATGTATGACCAGGCAGTTAATCAGAAGGGATTTTCACCTTCTGTTATTGCAGGATGTCTGAGTGAAGGACCTGCGAAAGCATTCGAAATATTCGGGAGAAAGGGTGCTATAGCACCAGGATTTGATGCGGATATTGTTATCCTTGATCCTGAGCAGCAGTGGGAAATTACAGAAGATTCACTCGAGTACTTGAATAAAATTTCAGCATTTTGCGGGCTTAAAGGAAAAGGGCTGCCCGTTTGTACAATTGTCAGAGGTGAAATTGTTTTTCAGGATGGCACGATATGCGGTGAGAAAGGATATGGAAAATTGATCTGTAAAAATGGAAAAGGAGAAAGATCATGAAAAGTGCAAGTGCTGGGGAGACTAACGTAGACATTCATGACAATTTAAAATCGGACTGGGAAGGCACGATGGTTGAAGTGAACGCTGATATCCACGATAATCTGAAACCCACCAAAGAAAGGATTATGGACAACTGGTCTTATCTTTTTGCCTGGCTGGGTGGTTGCGTGTCCATTGGAACCTTTTCCATGGGGGCAAGCCTTATTGGTGTTCTTAATCTCACCCAGGCTATTGTTGCCATGGCAATCGG
>JBPCUV010000204.1:0-4046 GCA_051010975.1 Desulfocapsaceae bacterium | reverse complement strand
CTTTCGGGGATCAAAAGCTGGTTGCCGAGACTCATATTTTCGACTTCAATAAAGATATCTACGGTAGGCCTATCAAGCTGGATTTGTTAAAATTTCTGCGTGATGAAAAGAAGTTTACAGGTGTTCCTGATCTGGCCGAACAAATAGGCAGAGATGCTACTGAGGCTAAGAAAATACTGTCTGAAATGAATAAGGAACTACTGGCCTCAGGTGCGGCAGATCTTGGTGTCTCAGAATAGGAAGGGAAAGATCTGGATTCTCCAATATCGCTTGAAAGTATACCCCATATGTCTATAGTGTATGCCGCTCCATGCAGAGATGAAACCCGAGTATTATTACTCAATGATTTTCAGGAAATCATATATCAGGATTAAATATAAGAGGTAAAAAAATGTCAGAGCAATTGAGTGAAGATCTCGATGCGGTGATCGAGGAGTTGGAAAAAAAGATAGAAGAGCTGCCGGAAAATGTCATGGCTCATCATCATCTTGGCCTGGTCTACATGAAGGCCGGCAGAGTAGATGAGGCGATAGCCTCCCTGGAAACCGCCATAGAGCTTGATCCCCAATCAGTGGAGTCGATGATAAATCTCGGAGCTATTTACTTTGGTCAGAACAATCTGGAGAAAGCCGAGGAACTCAATAATAAGGCGGTTTCAGTGAACCCAAAGGCGGCCCAGGCCTTTGCCAATCTTGGTCTGATCAGTCAGCAGAAAAGCGACCTCGACAAGGCAATCGAGCATTATCAAAGAGCTATCAGTATCGATGAGAAACTGGCTACCGTCTGGATCAACCTTACCTCCGTGTTGACCATGAAAGGAGAGGATGGCCGTGCTCTTGAGGCTGCGAGGAAAGGGCTTGACCTCGACGATTCCTCACCGCTCGCCCATAACAACCTCGCGGTGGCGCTCTATTTCAGTGAACAGTTCAGCGAAGCGATGAAACATATGGATAAGGCCCGGGGTCTCGGCTATTCGGTTGATCCCAACTTTGTTGCCAGCCTCGAAGAGAAACTGAAGTAGATTTTTCGTCGCTGGGGCGACGCAACCAATGAAAAAGAAACTGATAGTAAAGCGACCCTGGTGCCCATTCTGCGGCCAGGAGGTGGCTCGGACTACCGATAAGCAGAACCGCAAGTTGAGTGAATTCACCGTAGGCTCTTGTTCCTGTGGGGCGGTATATTCCTCTGATCCCACCGGCCATAACATCGGGGCAGCGATGGTAGAGACTCTGGTTCATGCCTGCGGAGACAACGATGACCTGGCCTGGGAATTGATGCCTGAGGATGACTACCTGACTGGCAGAATTGAGAATTACGATGAAATAACCCATCAAGTGGTCGAAACCAGAAATCTAGATGGCCGGGCGGTGCGTGGAGTACTTTATTTTGTTCGTCTTCACACGGAAATCTCCGACATTGCCGACAGACTGCAGCAAAAAAATCAACAAGATGTCGTTCAGGTTACTGCCGATACCGGGTTTGTTCCTCCACCTGTAGAGCCGCTTGCAAACAAAGAGAAGGAGAGACAAAGAGCCACCAAGCGATTGGTGAAAAAGCTGGTTGAAGAAGGCGATGAGGATGCGCTGGTTGCACTCTGCCTTGACGACAAGAAAACCTTGCGGTTGGTCCAGAGGCTGCTCTACGATCCGGTGGAAGAGAACCGCTGGAAAATCGCCTGGCTCCTCGGACAAGTTTGTGCCCGGGTAGCCACTCGCGACCCAGGGCAGGTTTCAGAACTGCTGCACAGGCTCTTTGAGGCCTGTTCGGACTCCGCTGCAACACCCTGGGGCATGATCGAGACTCTGGGTTCGGTGATCGCCGCCAGACCTGATATCTTTGGCGCCTTCACCCAGTATCTGTTACACTACATAAGTGCTGATTCAACAAGGGTTCAGACCATCTGGGCTCTGGCGGAGGTTGCTGAAAAAAGACCCGATCTGATTCGTAAAACCCCGTTTTTTTCGATGTTTCATTTTCTCGATCATCCTCAACCCGAAGTGCGGGGTCAGCTGGCCCGGCTACTCGGCAGAATTAAAGCGACTGAAGCCTCGCTACAACTGATGGGGCTCCATGGCGACTCCGCCGAACTTATCATCTGGGAGGGCGGGCACCCGATGCAAACCAGTGTCGCTGACCAGGCTAGAAAAGCTGTAACTTCAATCCAGAAAAATTAATTGACATGACTACACCCATTCAGAAATTAGACTCGATCGGTCCAGCCGAGGAACCAAATGATGCAATCCCTGCGAAGAGCCAGGCACAGCTCGATTATGACGAGGGCCGCGGTTATGTAGAACGCGGCGAGGCAGCTTTGGCTGCTGTTGCTTTACACAACGCCCTCAGGGGGTTTGAAGAGGAAAACAATCTTGAGGGAATAGCCAATGCTTCAAATCAGCTTGGCCACGCCTGCTTGTTGAGAGAAGAATTTGAAAAGGCCATTGTCCATTATAAAAAGGCCTGGGAAGTTTGCGAAGAGTTGGAAGACCACATAAGCCTGCTCTCTGTTGCCAAGCAGTTGGCAGCAGCCCATAAGGGTCTCGGGGAGTACCGGGAGGCTTTGGATCTTTGTCTTGATCTGCTGGACAGCTACCAGAAAAACAATGATCCAAAGAACTCAGTTGACATACTCGAGAGAATGGCTGAGATCTACGTGGCTGCAGGTGAAAAGCTGCGAGCTGCAGATGCCTATAAAACCGCTGCTTCCATACATGCTAATTTTAATCACTCGACTATGGCTGAAGCATTAAGAGAGAAGGCCGCCAAGCTGGTGGAGAACGCTGAAGATTAGGGATATGTTTACCGGCATAATTCAAGGCAGGGGAAAGGTTTTAAGTTTCAGATCGACAGGTGGGGGCCTCACTTTTGAATTTGAGGCCGGATTTGAGATAGACAACCCCGAGGAGGGGGAGTCAATTGCCGTGAGCGGCGCCTGTTTGACTGCTTACAAAATTTCAGCCAACAGATTCATGGCTGACGTATCACCTGAAAGTTTGTCAAGGACAACGCTGGGAGATCTCGGGGTCGGCAATACGGTCAATCTCGAAAGGGCTTTAATGCTGTCCGATCGTTTGGGGGGCCATATTGTCTCTGGACATGTGGACTGCGTGGCTAGCCTGGAGGCTCTAAAACGTGAAGGTGATTTCACCGTTTTAGATTTCACGGTGCCCCCGGAAAATGATCGCTATATCATAGAGAAGGGATCAATTACGGTTGACGGCATCAGCTTGACGGTAAACCGATGTTCCAGGGGACATTTTTCGGTATCAATCATTCCACATACCATGCAGCTGACCACCTTGGCAGACTTGAAAACGGGCGACAAGGCAAATATAGAGGTTGACATCATCGGCAAATATGTGGAGAAGCTTCTAGCTGAAAAAAAGGATGCCGATAATAGCGGGATTGTGATTAATCGAGGCTACCTGGCTGAGAAAGGTTTTTATTAAATTGTTAGATTCAGGATGAGCGAGATATGGCAGTCAGTTCCATTGAAGAGGTATTAAAAGATATAAGAGCCGGCAAAATGATCATCCTGGTCGATGACGAAGACCGGGAAAATGAGGGTGATCTCTGCATGGCAGCAGAAGCAGTTACGCCCGAATCGATCAATTTCATGGCCACCCACGGACGAGGGCTGATCTGCCTGACCTTGAGCGGTGATATAGTCGATCAACTCCAATTGCCGATGATGGTCAATGACAATCAGTCTCCTTATGGGACTGGTTTTACCATTTCCATCGAGGCGCGGACCGGTGTGTCCACTGGCATTTCCGTTGCTGACCGGGCACGTCCGGTCGAGGCAGCGGTTGCCCCTGATGCCACACCCCATGATCTCATCAGCCCCGGACATATATTCCCGCTCAGGGCAAAGGGCGGGGGCGTATTGGTCCGTACGGGGCAGACGGAGGGGTCGATTGACTTGGCTCGTTTGGCCGGGATGAGGACTGCCGGGGTGATCTGTGAAATCATGAAAGACGACGGCACCATGGCCAGGATGCCTGATCTGGAGCTGTTTGCCGAGAAGCATGATGTGAAGATCGCCACCA
>JBPCUV010000203.1:0-18047 GCA_051010975.1 Desulfocapsaceae bacterium | reverse complement strand
CAATACATCGATGTGATATCCAAAATAATCAAAAAGGGCCAGGAAATGGGAGTCTATAGAACGGACATCCTGCCCGACGTAGCCAAACGTGCTTTTTTTGGCGCCCTCGATGAGGTTTCCAGAATCTGGACGACACCGGGTAACGTCCAGTACTCAGTTGAGCAGACCTCTGAGCAGATCATAGCGCTTTTTTTATCCGGAATGCGGACAACTGCTTAATTGGAGGTCCAAAGCGGTTCATGACACTTCGGAAGCGCTGATATCCATAACTTCGAACTCTCTCTTTCCTCCCGGTGTCAGAGCTAATACCTCGTCCCCAATCTCCTTGCCGATCAGACTTTTTCCAAGTGGGGAAAGCACTGAAATAGAACCGTTCTTCACATCTGACTCTTCAGGTCCCAGCAATTGATAGGTGATCTCTTCGTCTGTGTCGAGATCCAGCAAACTAACCACGGTACCAAAAACAACACGTTCGCTGTTGACCTTCGCACAATCGATTACCTCGGCCCTACTTAATTTATCCTTTAATTCGAGGATGCGACCCTCGATGAGCCCCTGCCTTTCTTTGGCGGCATGATATTCGGCATTTTCCTTCAAGTCGCCATGCCCTCGAGCCACCTCGATCGCTTTCACTACCTCTAACCTGTCTTTTCTTTCCAACCGTCCCAGTTCGTCTCTTAATTTCTGGTGTCCGGTTCGAGACATGGGAATACGCGTTACCATAGATTCTCCTGAAAAAAAAATCCTGCAACAGCACAACGACTCTATTGCAGGCTTGTAGAACGAGTGTTTTACCAGCGGTAGACTAACGAAACATATCCTTTGAGATCATCATAGTCATCCGAAATCAGTGTTGAGAAGGTACCTTTTACTAAAAAGGGTTGTGCTATTTCAAGTAAAATATTCGCTTCCAGTTCGTGAACCAGCACATCTCTCTTCTCATATCCGATCGCATACATTGCTGAGATCGAACTAGTTCCGCTCTGAAGTCTTCCCGTCGGCCAAAGTTCTAACTTGTAAAGGGCAGCCAATTTATGTTTCCAATAGTCCCCTGGGCTCCAGTAACTTAGTTCATCAGCACCGTCGCCGGAATCCGATTCTGCCGCCGCCTGATTGTCTATCTCGTTTTGCAGATTTAGGTAGCTATAGGTCAGGTCTACTGAGCTGCGCTCACCAAACCAACGATAAGCCCCCCACAGATAGTAACGCTCTCCCTCGTTACTGTCATTATAATTGAAAAAGCTCAAATCAAAGCCAAAAAACAGACCGAACAGATAGTCAAGATTGAGACCGATTTGAACATCTTGTCTATAGATATTCTCCTCCAATGAATCTATCGTATCATCAACCGGTTGCTGTTTTATTGATCCAAACAGGTCGACTCTCTGTTCAAGTGAACCCTTAAATTCAAGATCATAGATGAGAAAACTGTTCCCGTCAGTCTCGAAGTCCTCGAACCCAAGTTTAAACGATCCTTCAGCGTTGTCACCAAATTGGATAGCATAATTGCCAAGGAGATAGACGCTTTTGGCAAGTGTTGATGCAAAACTGTTCCCATACTCGCTGCGTCCAAATTGAACGCCGGCCTCTTGGGAAAGAGTCGGCTTGATCTCAAGTCCGCCGCCAAGGTATTTCTGAGTTATGTTCTTATACCCGTCTCTCCCCTCCTCTCTTTTATACATCCCATCGAGCGACAAATGCGGCTGACGACGTCGAATGGATTTTTCAGTCGCCTGTGAAAGATCAGGGTAAAAAATAGATTTTTCCTGGATAGTTTCAAGCAATTCCGTCTCTTGTTTGTATCTTCCAAGTCTTCCATAAACGGTCGCAAGATCAGGATAAATTGGTTCTGTCAATTCATCGTCTTCTTCCAAGAGCTTCTCGTAATCCAATTCTGCCTGATAAAACTCCCTCGCTTTTAATGATGATTTGGCGGTCATCTCCTTGTCGACGATTTTGGACCATCGGTAATAATTATAGTAATCGGTGCTGATCAGGTTTATATCAAATTCCAGGCTGACGGCAAGAAAATCGGTCGACATCAGCAGATCAAGTAACTCCTGTTCATTCAGGTCTAGAATTCCGTTTTCGGCCAGGTATTCCGAAGCCCGAGTACTGAGTTCAGGACGCCCCTGCAGCAGATCGATAAGTTGGTCGATATTGCGCCTTAACTCGGTGTCCAGCAGGCCGTACGCATCAAGAGATTCTTCCCATTTGTCTTCCGACCACAAAGCCCGGGCCCACATTAACTTGGCCTCGGGGTAATTCATCGAATCGATTGTCTGGTCTATACTATTTTTTCTACCTGTCTGATCTGTCACTATTGAGAAAATTGAAAAAATCAAATCAGGCTCACCCAGCAGACTCTCTAGACGCAAGGTCTGATCCCTGAACTGAGCTTCATTGCTGAAGGTATCGGCCAGAACCTGGTAAATGGTAAGGGCTATTCTAAAATCCTCTGCCGATTTAGCGCTCTGGGCCAGCAGTGATTTTGCTCGAATCGACTGCGGGAGCTTGGTCGCCAATGCCTCTGAGAGAAGCTGTGCTTCTTTGAAACGCTCAAATCTTATGAGCGACTCAATCAAAGCAAAACCTTCTGTATAAGATAGTCCAGTTAAATCTTCAGGGTCCAGTGCAGGTCTTTTCTTGTTTTCATGCCGTGCTATGTGGTGCAGGCTCTCCAGGCGCTCAACACCCTTGAACTTGTATTGAAAACGTTTTATCAGCGTGAGACATTCACTAAAGCGATTGATTTCCAGATAATGCTCGGCGATAAAAAGCAGAATCTCTACATCCTCAGCAACAATTTGATTGGACCTAAGCTGGGAGTTCAAATGCGACAGTGCTCTCTGATAGGTTTCTTCGATACCAAGAAGTTGATCCACCAGCAGATTCAGATAAAACAAAACGCTCTTTTGAGCAAGGTCCAACTTGACTTTGGAGGTCTCCTCCATTCTTGCCAATGCGCCGAGCCAAACTTTAGCCTGACTGGGATCTGTTCTGAGGATGTGATGGCGGGCCAGCAACAGATAACCATTGGCGTAATGAGGGTAACGGACCGCAAACTCTCTTAGGATTTGTTCGGAAACAAAAGGACGATTGTGTTTCAGATAGGAACTCGAGAGCTCTCTTGACATCTTCGAGATCACCCGGGGTTCAATCTTCAGATCGAGCATCGTTTGATATATGTCATCTGCTTCTTTGACAAGATCGTTATAGAGCAACCCTTTTAAAAATGTTGTTTTAATTTCATGCGTTTGCTGACCATTTCCTTGTTTCGCAGATTGGTAAAAAGATCTCATCTGATCAACCAGGCCGAGTTTGCCTGTTAAATCGATGGCATCCCTTAAGATGGTCTTATCGGATGGATTGATTTTTAAATATTTGCTGTAACTCCTCAATCGCTCAACGTCGAGTCCGTTGCCATCTTCGCATTGGGCACGCAGAATCAAATAATTACCGTTTTGCTGGTGATTCTCCTCGATGCGATCGAGAAATGTTAAACAATCGCCATACAAATTGTTCTTCATGTACAATTTTGATATCTTAGCGACTATTTCAAAATCTTCTGGTTCATGGATATTAATGATCTGTAACACCTCTATGAGATCTCTCACTTTTCCGCGTCCCATCTCTTCGAGCATTTCGGCCATTGCCCTATATATGCCAATGCGGTCCGGTGTTACCCGGGCAAGATCCCTCCACAGCATCCAGACCCCGTCATTTTCAACGATGGCCAGCAGATCGTTGGCCAGAATCAGCTCCAGGGTGTCAATTTCTGATGATACGTCAGCGCCGCCAGGAAATTCTTTTCGGTATTGTTGAAAATAGTGTAAGGCTCGATCCGTCCTTCCGAGACTGAAAAGATAGATACGAGCCACAGCCAGCAGATAGTCATCCCTACGTACCTGTTTATCAAGCAGTTCAAGCATATGGGGAAGTGCTTTGCGCATCTCTCCCTGTTCATGGTAGAAATCCGCCAGCTTTATTCTCTCCCCCCTATTCCCGGAATCAGACTGAAGGTAAAGTTCCCGCTGGACCGCGGCCTCTTTGGTTTTTCCAGATTTGTCGAAGGTGGATGCCGCTTCAACTCTTACAGTATCCTCGACCTCTTCTTTGCTGACCAATTCAAGATAGTAATGAGCCGCTCGACCAAAATCTTCCTGCCGAGTAAAATGTCGGGCAAGTTCAAGAACCTGTTCCGAGCCTAGCGCACCCCTCTGGTAGAGCTGTTCCAGCAAAGGGATAGTCAGCTCTTTCTTGCCCTGTCCGGTAAAAGATTCGATCAAGCCAAGTAGAGCAATCTCTGACATAGCTCCGCCAGGGTCAAGCGCAAGGGCCCGTCCGAAAAATTTCGATGACAGATCTGTCTTAGCTATCGCCAGTGCAACCTCTCCGCCACTGACCAGGTATTCAAGTTTTTCCGGGGATGTTTCTACAAGGCTCTCAAGGATGACCAAAGCCTGCTCATATGCTTTGACTGATATATAGCTTTTACATAGCTCCCATTTCACTTCTTCTATATGGGGTTTTTCCTCGAGTACCTCATGGTATTTGCTGATGGCCTCTTCGAATTTCTGCTGCTGAGCGAGGTTTCGGGCTTCATCCCACTGCTTCTTCCACAACGGGTCTTCTGTTTTCTGGTTTACGACGGTGATGGACTTGTCGGGAGTCAGAGGGGCAGCATGCAGCAGAAACGCGAAAAAACAGAAAGTGATGCTGGTCGGGACAAGACAATACTTAAAAAATAGATGAGATAGAGATTGGATCACTAATCCGCTCAGCTCGAACAGCCGTCCCTAATTATGATTGATGTGCACATTGTCACGACCGATAATCGGCTCATGAACCCAGATGCGTATCTTTCATCGCCGATCTTGACTCTGTACGGCGGGTTCTTTTTGCTGATCTTATCTATAAAATTGTGCAATGGATTTTACAACATATTCCTGCATATCCTCGGTGAGGCCTGGATAAATAGGTAAGGCGAGAGTTTCTTCTGCCGCTTTTTCGGTCTGAACCATTGGAGGGGGGATAAAAAGATCGGTAAGACATTTCTGTTGATGCAACCCTAGAGGATAGTATATTTCGGTGGCAATTTGTTGTTTCTGCAGCCAGCTGCGCAATTCATCACGCTTTTCCACCCTTATTATATATTGGTTGTAGATATGGTAATTGCGCTCTATGCCAGTGTCTTTATCAGCAGTTTGATAAACTGCTACCGGCGTCGAAAGTGGAATGGATCCTCCAGACTTCTCTTCGGCAAATAGGTCGTTGTATCTCCCGGCATTCTGACGTCGCTGTTGATGCCATTGTTCAAGACGTTTTAGTTTTATTCTCAAAACAGCCGCCTGAATTGGATCCAATCTGAAATTCCCGCCGACCACACTATGATAGTATTTAGGTTCACCTCCGTGGTTTCTCAGAAGCCGAACTTTATGAGTGAATTCCTCGTCACGACTTACCACCATACCACCGTCACCGATAGCCCCAAGATTTTTACTTGGAAAGAAGGAGAAACAGCCAGCCAGCCCCATCGAACCTGCTTTTTTCCAACCCTTTTCTCCGTTGGCAGAAAAAAGAGCTTCAGCACCTATTGCCTGGGCCGCATCTTCAATAACTGGTATTCCATACGCTTCTGCGATCTCCACAATACGGCTCATGTCTGCACACTGACCGTAAAGATGAACAGGAAGGATTGCCTTTATCTTTCGAGCGCTGTCGTCGGCGAGCAGCTCAGCAACCTCCAGGGGATCGATGTTGAAGGTCACAGGGTCAATATCTGCAAAAACCGGGGTGGCTCCAAGACGGATAATCACTCCCATGGTGGCAAAAAAAGAATATGGTGTTGTGAGAACAAGATCTCCTGGACCGACTCCAAGCGCCATCAGCGACACCAGCAATGCGTCAGTACCGCTGGAAACGCCTACGGCACCTGATACATTGCAATAGCTGCACATTTCTTCTTCAAGACCCTCAACCTCAGGTCCCTGTATGTAACGGGTTGATTCGACAACCTCGATCACTTTCTCTATGATTTCTTGTCTCTGTTCCTCCAGCGTAGGCCCGAGGTCAAGCAAAGGTACATTCATCTTCGTATGGTGGTGGTAAGTGGAATTATGGAGACCGGAAGACTGAAAGATCAGTCGGAGGCGTTGACTATAATTTTTTCGCCATCAAAAAAATCAACAATATCTGGCATTTCAGACTCTAAATATTTTTTCATTTTGGCGAGGAGATTAACTTCTATCTGCCTGACACGCTCACGAGAGATATCAAATTTGTCGGCAATATTCTGAAGGGTCATGGGTTCATCGGTGAGCAGACGATCCTCAAGTATCATTCGCTCTTTGTCGTTGAGGTGTTCTTTCAATTGTTCAAGCAACTCGGCGAGCCTCAATTTCATTTCCTTGCCGGCGATAGTCGACTCGATGCTCGGGTCGTCACTTGGTATGAAACTTTTCTGCTCGTCATCCGAATCGTTTTTAACCGGACTTTCCAGTGAAACGTCCCAGCTGTCCATCCGCTGGCTCATCTCAACGACTTCTTTTTCTTTGACGTTGAGCCTTTCGGCGAGCAACTTGGGTTCTGGTTTGAACCCTTGAGCTTCAAGCAATTTCTTTTCTTTGTTGAGGCTGAAAAACAGCTTACGCTGGGCCTGGGTGGTACCGATTTTTACCAAGCGCCAGTTATCCATTATAAATTTCAATACATAAGCTCTAATCCAGTAAGCGGCATAATAGGAGAACTTGACTCCTCGATAAGGGTCAAATTTTTTGGTTGCCTGCACCAATCCAACATTTCCCTCCTGAATCAAGTCCATGAAATTCTGCATCCAATATTTCTGGAAATCCATCGCCACTTTGACAACCAGGCGAAGATTGGACGAGACAAGACGATAGGCGGCATTCGGGTCGCCGCTCTCTCTGAATTGTATGGCCAGTTCTTCGGTCTCTTCTCGAGACAGGAGCTCATATTGACTTATTTCCTGCAAATAGCGATGCAAGGCAGGATTACTGAGAACCGGCAGATTTTCATCGTCGGAAATCGCCACCAGTGGATTTTCGTGGGGCTCGACTTCCGGTTTTGTTGAATTATTCTTTTTGCTCATCTATAGTTATCTCCAAGGCAAGCTTGGGGCGATATTCAAAAGACCAAAAGACTAAGAATACTACCTTAATGCAAAGAAAGTGCAATTATAATGTGCTTTTCAATTGAAATATGGGGCTATTCACCCAAGTTATACCCTACCATATGCATTTTTAAGATTAAAATTTTATTTTCCTAATTTCTGATTCTATGCTAAAAGGCCGTTCTCTTTTTGTTATTTCTCCGAACGACAGGCATATCTGACGCTACCTCCGGGACGATGGAACACATACGAAATTTCAGCATAATAGCACACATAGATCACGGAAAGTCTACTCTTGCAGACCGAATGATACAGATTTGCGGTCTGGTTTCCGCCAGGGAATTCAAAGATCAACTTCTCGACAATATGGACATCGAGCGTGAACGGGGTATCACCATCAAGAGCCAGACTATCTGTCTTCCCTACCAGGCTGACAATGGCAGAACTTATGCCTTGAACCTGGTAGACACTCCTGGCCATGTCGACTTTAGCTATGAAGTCTCGAGAGCGCTCGCTGCCTGCGAAGGAGCACTGCTGATCGTTGACGCTGCCCAGGGTGTGGAGGCCCAGACTCTAGCCAATCTCTACCTGGCCATGGAAAACGATCTTGACGTTATACCGGTCGTAAATAAAATAGATCTTCCATCTGCGGAACCCGAGGCAGTTAGTCTTCAAATAGAGGAGGATCTCGGGCTGGACAGCGATATGATCCAGCTCTGCTCTGCCAAATCGGGAGTAGGCGTCAAACAGATTTTCGAGGCCATAATTAACTACCTCCCTCCTCCGGAAGGGGATCCTGAGGCCCCGCTTCAGATACTGATTTTCGATGCGAATTACGATCCCTACCGCGGTACAGTCATTTCCTGTCGTGTGATCAATGGTTCGGTCCAGCCTGGAGATCAAATCACTTTCATGTCTACCGGGGCTTCCTATCGGGTTGAGGAGGTTGGCCTCTTCAGGGTTAGAAAAGAACCACAAAAAGGACTTCAGGCTGGAGAAGTGGGGTATATCCTGGCCGGAATCAAATCGGTTTTCGATGCTAAACCCGGTGACACGATCACCCATACCGAGGCAGAATGCAAAGCACCTCTACCAGGGTTTAGAGAGGTATTACCCGTCGTCTTTTCATCCATTTATCCCATATCCTCGGACGATTATGAAGATCTCGGTGCAGCCCTTGAGAAACTACAATTAAACGATGCGGCTCTGAGCTTTCAAAAAGATTCGTCAGCGGCACTTGGCTTTGGGTTTCGCTGTGGATTCCTGGGTCTTCTTCACCTCGAAGTTGTTCAGGAAAGACTTGAACGGGAATTTGACATCTCTTTGATTCTGACAGTTCCTTCGGTTCGCTACCAATTTACCATGAGCGACCAAAGCCGAATAATGGTGGACAACCCTGCCCATTTTCCTGATCCTTCCAGTATCAGCCAGATAGAGGAGCCATATATCAAGGCTTCCATTCTTATCCCAGAACGCTATATGGGAGTGGTTATGACCCTCTGCATGGAGCGACGGGGCGAGAACACCAACTATCACTACCCCACGCCAGGAAGAATTGAGTTCACCTGCGAACTGCCGCTCGCAGAAGCAATCTATGATTTTTATGACAGGCTTAAATCAATAACTCAGGGATACGGCTCTTTTGACTATGAGCTTCTTGATTACCGCTCTGCCGATCTAGTCAAGTTAGACATCCTGGTCAATGGAGAAGTAGTCGATGCCCTGTCCCAACTTGTTCATCGCTCCAGCGCCAGAGCTCGAGGGCTCAACGCCTGTGAGCGGTTGAAGGACGAAATTCCACGACAGATGTTCAAAATCGCCATCCAGGCGGCTATCGGCACCACCATCATCGCCCGCACTAACATTTCTGCCTTACGAAAAGATGTTACGGCTAAATGCTATGGCGGTGATATTACCAGAAAGAGAAAGCTGCTGGAAAAACAGAAAGCAGGGAAGAAGCGTATGAAAACGGTGGGCAACGTCGATATTCCCCAAAACGCATTTCTCGCCGTTTTGAAGCGTGACGGGGATTGACAGTCGCGGAGGCAGGTTTTGGGAGTGAGTCCTATCTATTTCAGCTTTCGTGATTTCCGGCCGAACAAGTGACAACGTCGTTTACATCGATACCCTTTTTCTGCATGATCAGTTCCATTTCCTGTCTGCTCAAGACGGACACTTCCTGCCGCGACAGATAGACAATACAATCCCGACAAATGTTAAAGGCTTTTTGGTCAACTTCACTGAAGATATCCCAACAATCTTTGTGAGGGTTTTCTTTAGCCGGGCATTTATTGTCGTTTCCACAGTTCATTATTACCCAGCACGGCAGATCAGAAAACGGTGACATAACTTACTCCTGTAGAATTTTATAAGCGCCGAAGTGGGATTCTAATGTATCCCCTGGACACTGGCAAGAATATTTTACCAGAGATCTACCTATCAGCCTTTCAGACAGGGATAAGCGATAAAAATCACAAAGTAAAAAATTTTAAAAATGTGATATTTCAGGGGTGAAAAATACTCTATGAAAGTGACAGGCTCTGCTCCAACCTGGAAAGCAATTGGTCTCTACCCGATTTCGTGACCGCAGAAAAGACCACTCTGTCCTCAGATCTGAGCCCGTGACCGGCATCAAGGACATTGGCCATCTTATTTTTCTTGTTCCCTGATAGTTTATCGGCCTTGGTATAAACTGCCAGAGAAGGGATGTTGTTCTGTTTCAGCCAGAGGAGCAGCTCTCTGTCCTGATTTTTGGCCTCATGCCGTAAATCTATAATCACAACTACCAGGCACAGCTGTCTACGGGTTTCGAGATAAGAGGCAATCAATTCGCCCCATTGGGCCTGCATCTGTTTAGACACTTTTGCATAGCCATAGCCAGGCAGGTCAACAAATTTGCAGACTCCGGGCACCAGGAAGAAATTCAGTCCCTGGGTTTTACCAGGACGCGAGCTGACTTTGACGAAGTTTTTCCGATTAAACAAGGCGTTGAGCAGGCTCGATTTGCCAACATTCGATCTTCCGGCAAAGGCTATTTCGGGCAGTCCGTCCTCGGGCAGCTGCTTGAGACTGTGAACGCTTAACAGAAAAGTGGCTTCATTAAGGTTCATATGTGTATCCACTCGTACACTCAGATAACCTTGTTCAACGGATATTCGATGATTCCTTCCGCACCCTTTTCTATCAGACGAGGGACAAGATCTCTGACCACATCTTCTGAAACAACAGTTTCAACTGAAAACCAGTCGGACTGATAGAGGTTTGCAATGGTCGGGGCATTGAGGCTCGGTAGAATCTGCACCACTTGATCGAGGTCTTCATTCTGAACATTCATTTTCAAACCCACAATCCGATCTGCTCTCAAAGCTCCCTGCAGGAGCATTGAAATATTTTCTATTTTCTTCCTTTTCCAGGGATCTTCCCAGGCTTTCTTGTTGGCAATCAGCTGGGTATTAGATTGCATCAGTTCATGGATGATCCTTAGACCATGTGCTCTGATGGTGCTCTCAGTCTCAGTAACCTCAACGACCGCATCGGCGAGCCCGGAAACGACTTTGGCTTCCGTTGCACCCCAGGAAAATTCAATATCGACCTCAATATTTCTTTCCTTGAAAAAACGTGTAGTGACGTTGACCAGTTCAGTTGCCACTTTCTTACCTTGCAGATCCTCTAGTGATTTGACACTTGAATCGCCGGCGACAGCAATCACCCAGCGTGTCGGCTTATTGCTGACCTTTGAATAGATAAGATCGGCCACAATAATCGCCTCAGAACCGTTTTCCAGCGTCCAGTCCTTGCCGGTAATGCCTGCATCCAGCATACCGCTCTCGATGTATCTCGACATTTCCTGTGGGCGGCAGATAGAACAATCGAGTTCAGGGTCATCTATTTTGGGAAAATAGTTCCTCGCCGCCGGTTTTATCATCCAACCGCCTTTTTCGAATAATTCAATGGTTGCCTTTTCGAGGCTTCCCTTGGGCAATCCTAACTTCAACATATTCATGACCTACTCCGTAATTCAGCTTTTTGAACCATAGACTTCTGCCGGATCAAATACCTGTTTTTCGATGACCTCCAAGTCGTCCAGTTTGAGCTTTCTGTAAAAGCAGGTCGGGTATCCTTTGTGGCAGGCTGCTCCCCCTAGCTGATCAACTTTAAATATGACGCAGTCAGAATCGCAGTCAACCAGAATTTCTTTAATTTTCTGGACATTTCCTGAACTTTCACCTTTAAGCCAGATTTTATTTCGCGATCTGCTCCAGTAGTGGGCTTTACCGGTCTCAACGGTCCTGTTCCAAGCTTCCTCGTTGATGTAGGCAAGCATCAGCACGGCCCCGCTCTGGTAATCCTGGGCGATGGCCGGAACTAACCTATCTGCAGACTTATCGAAGTCGAGTTTCATCACCTTTCTTTCACTCCTCTAACGAGAACCCCAGCAAGGGGCTCTAAAACTCATTTTTGAAACAATCCAGTCAAAGGGCACCACATTATGATCCTGATCACTATTTGTCAAGAACTGCCAGAGCTTCATTACATTTGACACCAAACCAGTCAATCACTATTATGCTTTTTCATATATTCAGTAGAGTTCAGAGTAAAAGCCCAAAACATCTTTCCACAAAGGACTGCACATATCAGTATGAGTATTATAAAAGAAAATGACAACATCGTTATAACTTTCACGGGAAAACTGGACAACGGGACTGTCTTCCTCGAGGTTCCCTCTTCAGAGCCCATGAGAATCAAACTGGGCGACAGCGAACTACCTCCCACTGTAGAAATGGCAGTTATCGGTATGCAGAAAGGAGAAAGCAAAAAGATACGTGTCTCTCCCGACGAGGGCTACGGTCCCCGCATGAAAGACCTGCTACACGAAGTTCCAAGAGATACCTTTGGAGATCGCATTGATCCTAAACCGGGTATGGTTCTCTCTCAGAAAGTGGATAAAGACGGTGTCGAACAGAAAGTTCCGGTGACGGTGATCGAAGTCAAAGAAGATATAGTCGTCCTTGATTATAACCATCCGCTGGCTGGGCACCACCTCACCTACGAACTAACGGTCATCGATATAAACTGATTAGAACCAGATAGTAAGTGGCCGTTATTGAAATTTCCGGATCCGAAGCATCGGCGATTCAGATCATCACTCTACCATCAGTGAAGGCTGGTAGCCGAGAGCTCCGCTAAAATTGGCTTCATCCGTCTGTGCTCCTCTGAAGTCCGCATCGGTTAAATCCGCATCGCTCAAATCAGCTTTATAGAGATCAGCTTTACGTAGATCGGCGTTTTTCAGTTGTGCCCCTCTCAAAGATACTCCTTTGAGATTTGTTCCAGCCAAATCGGTTTTATTCAAAATCGCCCCGCTCAGATCAGAACCCTCCAGGTCGGCTCCGCTCAGGTCCTTTCCGGAAAGATCCACACCCACCAGACTGCACTCATAACAGCGGTTGGTGTCGAGAAGTTTTTCTATGATTTGTTCTGAAGGGGGCACAGTCGGTGCAGCAGGAGTCAGTTCTGAAGGCAGAACCTCGTCTGCAGCGTCCTCGGCAGCTTTGGACAGATCAGTTTCTACTAGCTCTTCTCTCTCACTCTCCGTAACTGCTGCCACCGTATCCATTGGTTGATCAGTCACCACCTCAGTTTCCTCAGGCGAGGTATTAAGGTCTTTTCCTTCCTCCTCAATGTCCGCCTGTTTGACCGGGGCGACGGTTTTGACCGGTGGTGCAGCACTTGCAGAGATTTCTGCAACGGGCTCTTCAGGTTTATCACCTTCTACCGGGGCTGCAGCCTTCTTATTTTCCATCACCTCTTCAAGTTCGCTCTGGTCAGAAACCTCCGCTCTGTTGCCAAGTTCGTCATCAGCGTTAGCCTCAAGCTGATCGGTATCCGCAGCCATGGAGGTCTTCTTATTATCCATCACCACCTGCTCCTGGGGCTGTTCGGATATCTCTTCCGCACTTACAGACTCTGCAGCGACGGCTTCTGGCATTGCAGGATCTGCGGCCACAGCAGCTTTTTTCTGATCCGCCAACTGTTTCGGTTGAGTCTGGGCCGGGACATATACTTTTTCGGTAATTTCTGCCGGCAGATCACTGGCCACTGGCTGACCCTCCACCACCGTACCATCCATGATGCTTCCATGAAGAAAGGCCCCATCAAGCAGTGCGCCCCGCAAATCAGCTCCCCTGAGGTCGGCATTGGCCAGGTCTGCACCTCCAAATTTGGCATCCCTTAGATTTGCACCGGACAAATTGGCGCCGGAGAGATCGGCAAGAAAGAAGGTTGCCCCGCTTAAATCGGCGTTGGATAAATCGGCACCTGACAATATCATGCGATTCAGATCGGCACCTTGCAGATTGCATCCGGCGCAGGCGTTTGTGCTGACAAGATTGTCAATATTTTGCTGAATTGCCTGGCTATGTTCGTCAGCGAATACCGAACCGCTAGAGAGTGCCAGTAGTAAGAGGGCTGCAGACAATCCAGAATAACTCCTCAGGGTCATTTGTTCTCTCCGGAAATATAAATTGTTAAACTAGTCAAAGTTACTGGCTCCGTTTATAACAGATCTCAAATTTTGTTTAAACATGGTTGTTCAGCGACTGGCTTTCCATTGCCATGGAGCAATAGGATTATTTTCTTTCCACAGTCCAAGTTTCTTCTTTTTTGCTTCCGCCTGAAGATGCGCCCACCTCAGGCACACAACCTCACGACAATATCGGCTATACACCCAGCTGTGCCCCGCAGCTACCATTGCCTCGTTTATATTCAAGTCCTCAATTGTGAGTAACGACACGTGTCTGCCGTATCGATCTCTGTATTTGGCCTGAAGCTCACCCTTCCGCCCCACGACCAGCTTTTTCAATGCATTCTTGGCAGGAAGACTATTGGGCTGGTCATACTCAGGCGCATCAATGCCCCATAGCCTTACCTCCATAGCAGTGCCTTTTCTCCTCACCACCAATGAATCTCCGTCCACGACATAATCGACAACTACAGCAACAGACTCTTCTGCTGCAGAAGCAGTGCAATGGATGGAAGTAAGCAGAGCAATAAAGAACATCAGCAAAAGAATATCGAACAATCTACCAGTTTCTATCCCTTCAAGAGATTTAAAAATTATTCGCATCGCGCATTTTGAAGTCTACTGTTGATAATTATAAAAACAGGTGTCAGTTTTTTGTTACAACAATATCTATCTTTATTCACACCATATAATCGCTTACCAGGGTCTCTTGTTTTTATATACAATTGCCGTTATTTACTTGTTTGCGTAGCAATCTGTATGCTATAGTTTATGCCGGAAGTCAACATGTCCACTTTTTGACATAACAGTTTATGACAAGATCGTTATCAATTCAGCCAATTTCTTAATTCGATGAGCCGGTCATTATACATTCTTCATGCCCTAGCCGACCAGACCGATCCCAACTTATTGATCGAACCGATCGCCAGTCGATTTTCAGCTGTCATCCAAGATCAGGTGAACGGTGAAAATCTGTTGACTGAATTGCGACGAAAACCATACTCTATCCTATTTTTAGACAGCAGAATCAAATCCAGTTATACCACCGCCCAACTGTTCGGAAAAATTGGTGAAGAATTCAAAGATCTCGTCATTATTCTACTAGTAGATACCCCTTCTTTCGACCATCTTCAGGCAAGTCAGGGGAACAAACCTTTTTTTCATCTTACCTTTCCAATTCAACCGGCTGAGGTAACTTTCTGCGTCAATCATTGTCTTACCCTCTACAACCACAGAAATCTTACAGCCAAGCGAAACAAAAAAAATAAATCTTTTTCGATGTCCGGCTTCATCGGTAAGAGTCAGGCCATGAATGAACTCTTCGAGATAATCAGACGGGTGGCAGACGATGATTACTCAACCGTATTGATCAGAGGAGAATCCGGCACAGGAAAAGAACTTGTCGCCAAAGCACTTCACGCAAAAAGTAGCCGCCGCAAGCATAATTTTGTTCCGGTCAATTGCGCCGCAATCCCTGATGAATTGTTGGAAAGCGAACTTTTTGGTCACCTGAAAGGATCATTTACCGGGGCCGGTCAGAACAAAACCGGAAGGATTCAGTATGCCGATAACGGAACTCTATTTCTTGATGAAATAGGAGACATGAAACCGAATCTTCAGGCGAAGCTGCTGCGGGTCATTCAGGAACGAGAGTTCGAACCAGTTGGCTCACTGAAAGCAACACCGGTGAATACCAGGATCGTTGCCGCCACCCATTGCGACCTTGAAGAACTAGTCCAGGAAGGCCGCTTCAGGGAGGACCTCTACTATCGGTTGAGCGTAATCCCTCTGGAAGTTCCTCCTTTACGGGCCCGAACCGATGACATCCCGCTTTTGCTCGAAGACTTTATACAACGTTATTCCACCAGAAGAGGAAGGGATAAAATCGTCTTCTCAGCCGAGACTCTGGATGTTCTTATCAATCACCAATGGCGGGGCAATGTCAGAGAACTTGAAAACCTCGTGCAGCATATGTCTATCCTTTATAGCGGTAAAAGAATCTACCCACATCATCTGCCGTCAAAATTTACCACCCACCTGAAGGATGAGGAGTTATGCACCACTGGGCAGAATATGCATCCTACTCCTCAGTCGGACAACGATATTTGGGCGGAAAGAGCGGCACTATTTGCCCTCTCAGCCCCACCCACGCCTTCTATCGATTTTCAGAACGGTCCAATAAACTTCAATGAGCTCATAAATGATTTCGAATCAGATCTCATCATTAAGGCGCTGAAATTCACCTCCGGCAACAAAAAAGAGGCCTCCAGGATGCTCTGCCTCAAGCGGACTACATTGCTGGAAAAAATCAAAAAGAAAGAGATCGATGGCAGGTGGGAGGAGTAATCGTCAGCGAACGTAATCCTTATTGGGGCAAAGACTCCAGTCCTCTAATTTTCTGAAGAAGTTCCTGGCTATCCACCGGAAGCATGAGGATATCATCAACACCATAGCGCAAAGCCTTCATCACGTCAGCCTGGGTCCATTGAGAGGCGAAGACGAACAGCGGAACTGAAGAAATCGACTTAATCTTGATTACCATTCCCAAAGCTATTTCATCTAACTCTTCGACGACAATGAGAATGACTTGGTAAGATTCGAGATCTATTTTATTAAGTTCATCCGCCAAAGAGATGCTGTCCCCAGAGATCCCTCCAGCCGCGAGAACGTTCAACACCTCCGACGCATAACTCGTGGTTGATTCGATGGTCAGAATACTAGGAGAGGAATCAGCTCGACTGGACGAATTGGGTTTATTTGCAGCAGCCCCGCTCATCTGATTCGCTGCCGATTCTTGCTCTTGTCTGGTAATCGCGCTCTCGATATTAGCGGGTTCTTCTTTCTTTAGATATTCATGGACAGTGGCTGGAAGCAGCAAGTGTAAGACCCCATACTTTACACCATCAGCCGTAAACTCCAGAGACGAAAGTCTGTATCTCAAATCACTCGAACTACTCGGGTTGTAAAAATCCTCAGAGTCATCGCCATATTCGAATGACGTTGCCTTCACCAGAAAAAGTTCGCCGGCTGATATCTCTTGGCAGACAAAGGATAGTGTATCGATGACAATAGTACATATCTCATTATAGCCGTCCTGGCAGTCGGCAGTGAATGGATTGGAAAGAGAGAGAGGGATCAATCCGCCATGGACGCCCTCGGTCAGCAACAGCCCTAGGCGAGTGGCATCTGCCATTTCAGCAATCAGCCACCCTTCACCAGGAAAAGGCCCAGAAATCGACAACGAGGTTCGCTGGTGCGCCATCCTGTCGATATTGCCGAAAAGCTCTGCTGTAGTTGTCACAGCTGTCCCTTTTTCAACGATCTGTACTTTACCACCCAGCAGATTGCCCAGTTCTAACTGCAGGGATGGAAGGAGACGCGAAATTAGAAAAACACTCGCACCGGCGGATGTGGCAGATTCATCTTCGTAGAGCTTTGTTAAGTGTGACGGTAACAGATTGGATTGTTCGCTATTTTCCACCACGGACTGAAAAGAACTTTGAATTTCCTGCTGACCATCATGTTTCTGGAACCGATCACTGCACACGAGGACGAAGGCGGGTAATAATAGAAAAAAAGGACTCAGTGGAACACCAGCCAAATTAATGGTTGCACTGACTTGGTAGTAAGTATGCTCGGAATTCAAAAAATTCAGGGTGTCGCTCATTTCTTTTCTACCTTCAGCAATTTTCTGCTTCTGGCAGACAATTTTGGAAATCAACGCAGTGTCATTCTGAAAAGTCTCTAAAAACGAGACTACAAAGCATTTGGTTATTTCATCAAAGGCATAAAGCAACTCTTCTTCATCGTTATAGGTGGTTGAAGAAATAATGTCATTAAGCTCTGCTGCCGGCAGCATGAGCATTTTTCCACCCAACCTCACTACGCTTCTTTCTGAGGTGACAAGGCACCCTTCTCCTTCGTAGACGCCATTCATCGTCAGACCGATAATGCTGTTCCGTCCACTCAGGATCTCAAGAAAACCCTGTTTTTTTATCAACGACGCCGATTCTAGCAAGAACTCCGGTTCGGCACCAATCAGCTTGCCGACCTCGCCCTGAGCATGAAGAAGTGCCTCACTGCTTATCCGTTCTAAAGTGCTTTGCATTTTCTCATTATCAGAGCTTTACAGCCAGCTTATGGGAAGTAAAACCGGTCCAACGGGCGACTGGAGTTGATAACCATCTATAGCACTGGTAAAACTTTGGGTCAACGACAAGAGAATAAGCTGCGAGATAGACACCATGAAAATTTGAGTCAGTAGTTCACGTTGGGTCCATCACTACAGCGTCACCATTTTGACACTAGACCTCTTGGCTTTATCGAATTAGATATTGTAACCCGCTGGTATTATGTTTTATTTTAGATACTGTTATTGGAACGTAACTTGCA
>JBPCUV010000202.1:0-16803 GCA_051010975.1 Desulfocapsaceae bacterium | reverse complement strand
ATGATGGGAGCAGACTGCTGCCGGCGTACCTATGCAGAGAAAAGTCGAGGCGCCGATATTGTCGTAGTAGAGGGAGTCATGGGCTTGTTTGATGGCGGCGATGCGAGCACTGCCGCCCTGGCAAAGCATTTGAATCTCCCCGTCCTGCTCGTCATCGATGCGGGATCTGCGGCCGAGAGTGCTGCGGCAGTGGTGCATGGCTTCCAGAGTTTCGATCCCGGACTGACGATACGAAATGTAATTTTCAACAATATCGGTTCGCCGAGACATCGTCAGTTGATAGACGAGGCGGTAATGAAGCATTGCACCTTGGACTACGTGGGATATTTCGGTCGGGACAGAAATTATCACATTCCTGAACGACATTTGGGTTTGCACATGGGAAGTGAAGATCCGCTTGGTCAAGACGGCCTCAATCAGCTTGTCGCAGCGGTTGAGCAGCATCTCGACCTTGATGTCATTGCCGCATTAAGCTCTACGGAAAGCGTGGATTCCCATTTCAAAGCACCTCCTAACACCCAAGAATTGAGTGGAGGGAAGAAAAAGATCTATCGCCTCGGCCTGGCCCTTGATGAAGCATTCTGTTTTTATTACCCGCAAAATCTCGAATTGTTTGAGCAGAGAGGGTTCGAGATCGTTCGTTTCAGTCCGCTTCATGACAGCAGGCTGCCGGAGGATGTAGATATGTTGTACTTCGGCGGTGGCTACCCGGAAAGCTACGGTGCAGAGTTGAGTCTCAATCAGCGAATGCACGATGAAATTGTTGGAGCCTATAATCGTGACCTACCGATTTACGCTGAATGCGGGGGCTTCATGTACCTTTGTCGTACCCTGACGGATATGGTTGGCAGTGTTCACCAGATGGTAGGTATCTTTCCATTTGATACCGTTATGAACAACAGATTGAGGAAACTGGGTTACCGGCAAGCGAGGTTAGTTAGAGACTGTATCCTTGGTGCCAAAGGAGATCTGGTCAAGGGTCATGAATTTCATTATTCTGATATTGATCTAGATCATAAAGAACCTGAATTTCTTGAGGAATATGAACACCTCTACGCCCTTGATAATAATTCTCACGAAGGCTATAGTGTTGGCTCCGCGCTGGGCAGTTATGTCCATCTGCACTTTGGCGACTCGGTCTCGGTAATCGACCACATCTATGAAAAACTTGCAGAAATCCACACCATCACAAAATGACCAAGATTAAATGTGTAGCACCCTCAGAAATAGAATCGCAGAGTTTTGCAATTATAGAGCGTGAGTTTCAAGAGCAGACAGGTTTGACTGGTTCTGAAATAGATTCTGATCAATTTCAGGTGATCCGAAGGGTAATTCATGCTACCGGTGACTTTGACTTCGCCAACAGTTTGCTGTTCCACAATCAGAGCATTAGCGCGGCGATCTCATCGATAATTTCCGGCAGAGATGTCTATATCGACGTTTCAATGGGAGCTGCAGGCATAAGCAGATCTATACTTGAGAGGTTTGGTGGTTCCGTCAGGTGTTTCATCAACGACGCAGATGTGGCAGAAAAAGCAAGGCGAGAAAAAAAAACCAGAACCGAGACCGCTCTTGAAAAACTCTCCGGCACCGATATCGGTATCATCGCAGTTGGCAATGCTCCAACCGCTCTGATTGCAGCCATGGCTCTTATCGAGAACGGTAAAATTGCCCCTGCGCTTGTTGTCGGTGTACCGGTTGGGTTTGTCAATGCCATGGAATCCAAAGAGATACTGGCCACCCAAAAATATCCTTTCATCACTAATCAGGGACGCAAAGGTGGCACTCCGGTTGCTGTCGCTATCGTCAATGCCCTGCTGAGGCTGGCAGATCATGCTTCAAACCAAAGCTGAAATTTCGTAACACGGCGTCTCTGCTAGCCTAAATTCAAACCTATCCGGAGCTTGACAAACAGCTGCTGCGGTGCTACAGGTTTTCTGCCAATTTTACCCTGTAATCAATTCTAGAGAGGATATCGATGGAAAACACATTTGCGATCATAAAACCTGATGCCTTCGCTGCAGGCAACGCTGGGAAAATTCTTGCCCGAATCTACGATGAGGGCTTTAAGATTGTCGGTCTGAAAAAACTGTATTTGAGCAAGAAGGAAGCTGAAGGTTTCTATTATGTTCACCGAGAGCGGCCATTTTTTGGTGAACTCACTGATTTTATGAGCAGCGGTCCCTGCATCGTTATGGTGTTGGAAGCCGAAGAGGCGATCAGGAAATGGAGAGATCTCATGGGCGCCACCGATCCGGCAGAAGCTGCAGAGGGGACTTTAAGAAAAGAATTTGGAACTTTTGTTGGCGAAAATGCCACCCACGGTTCCGATGCTCCAGAAACCGCGGCATTTGAGATATCCTATTTCTTCGCCGGGTTGGAGTTGCTCTAAAGTCGAGCCCACAAGACATAAGCGATTTAGGGTGCTCCCATCCTTTTACTGGAGAAGCGGATGGGAGCAGCTTTATAAAAGCAGACGGGTGATGACCATCAGGTCAGTCGACTGCGTCATAGGCAGGGTTGGAAAACAGCTTCAAGCTGTAAATTCTGGCATTGTTCAAGCTGTGTCACTTCTATTTTAAGGCAACCATTGGCGGTAAATAGTATGGCAAAAATTGCACTGATTCCCGAAGGGGTTGATGAGAAATCAGAATTTCTCAAGAACCTTGGAATACCCGTCAACTATATGGAAGACTATTCTGTCCTCGCTATTGTCGTTGACCGCTATGACGAATCTGTTGCTGTTCTGAAGAAATCCGGATTTGTTGTCGAAAACCTCATGCCGGGGTCAATAATCAGGTTCGATGATCCCAAGCTGCTTGTTAATATGCTCGGTCTCTTTAGCACCAATCGAATCCGCTGCACTTATCAGGATATCGCCGACTCGTTCTATCAGGCCTGATAAATAGCCTGCCGTCAGGTGACGGCCTGTTCAGGATTTTTTGCGTACCACACGGCAGTCGATTGCACCCTGATGCAGCCGGATTTCCACCTCTTCCTCTTCGATCACTTGGCTGGTGCTGGTGACGATCTCATTTGAGCCGTCAGTCGCACCACCAATTCTGGAAACGATACCATAACCTCTCGCCAGTGTTTTCAGGGGGCTCAGAGTGTCAAGCACGGCTGCGAGTTGTTCGAGTCTGCTATGGCGTGACTGAATAAGCTGATCTGTTCTGTCGATTAATCTTTGGCCAAGATATTCAAGCCTGTCGTGATGACGACGGATAGAATTCTCAGGTGATAGTCGAAGCAGATGGGAGTGTAATTCTGAGAACCCGATGGTTTTCTGCTCGACCGAGAGAGCCATTGAAGCGTGAAGCCTGGAGAAGAGATGGTCGACAGTGAAAGTATGGTGGCTGAAAGCCTTGTCAAAGGTCGACAGGGTTTCAGTCGCCCGGTTAAGACGAATCGTATAATCACTAAGGAGATAGGCCATTGATCTGAGCAGGCGGGAGGAAAAATATTCGAGTTTTTCTTCATAGCCCGCTGGATCTGAGGTTATCAGTTCAGCGGCAGCAGTGGGAGTTGCACATCTGAAGTCTGCACAGTAGTCGGCAATGGTGAAATCGGTCTCGTGGCCAATGCCAGCGACTACTGGAATGTTAGCCTGAAATATAGCCCTGGCCACTGTTTCTTCATTATAGGACCAGAGATCCTCGATAGATCCACCGCCTCTGCATAAAACTATGACATCGGGGGTTAAGGAGTGGGCCTTTTCTAAAGCACGACAAATTTCTTCGGCGGACCCCTGTCCTTGGACTCGGACCGGTAGAATCTGAATCAATAGGTCAGCTCGCCGCCCTCGAGAAATGGAGATAAAGTCATGTACTGCTGCGCCGGAAGGAGAAGTTATCAAGACGACCTTATCAATGGCTGACGGCAATGGCAGCTTATGTTCCTGGTCAAACAGACCTTCGCCTCTTAGTTTCTGTTTTAGCTGTTCAAACAGAATCCGAAGCTGACCGGTACCATCAAAATCTATTGTGTCGACAATGAGTTGATATTGACCGCGGGGTTCATAGACGCTGATGCGACCGTCGCAGATAACCTGCTGCCCCTCTTCGAGTTCGCTCGCAAGCCAGCGCCTCTGGTTTTTAAACAGCACCGAAGCCAATTGGGATTTGTTATCCTTGAGAACGAAATAGGTGTGACCTGAGAATGGTTGCCTTATGGTAGATACTTCGCCGCGTACCCGAACGAAACGGTACTCCTTGTCCAGAAGTTGACGAATCTCAGAATTGATTTGTGATACGGACTTGACCTGTTGAATAGATCCTTCGTTCATCATCTCTGCATTAATGGTGATCGCGGTTTACGGATGGACACCTTTTATCTTTTGTACTATATATGACTCGCTGAATTCGAAAACAATAAAAATGAATGACAACATTCAGGAGACCTCAGATGGCGAACGAAGATATCTTCGATAAAGAATACGTAGACGAACGTGACAAGAACAGTCTCGAAGGATTATTGGAGCAACTAAATCTGCCACCGTCGGTAATTAAATTCGTCAAAGAGAACAAAAGACTCGTGCAGGCTGGTATAGCCGGTCTGGTAATAGTTGTTGTAGGTTGGTCGCTTTATAGCTCCTACAGGGATGGCAAAATTGAGAAAAGCTCAGAGGCGCTATTTTCGGCTCAGGAATTGACCGGCCAGCAGATGCTCGATAAACTCGCTGAGGTGGAAGAACAATTCTCCGGCACGGATGCGGCTCTCTGGGCTTCCATCAATACTGCCCAGGAGTATATGAAAAACTCTCAGATCACAGAAGCTCAGCAGAAGTTCAAAGAGATAAAAGAAGATCTCAGGGCATCATCTCCTCTTTGGCCGCTCGTGTCCGTCGGCCTCGCCCAGTCAGCTGAGGCTGCCATGAATTTCGAGGAAGCAGCTGTTGAGTATGGCAAACTAATTGAGCAGGAAGGCTATCAGGACATTGGCTATCTGGGGACCGCCCGCGTTCAGGAACTACAGGGCAATAGTGAGAAAGCGCTGGAGCTTTATGAGAATTATCTGGCCACACTGGACCCGACTGCCACGCTGCAGCGGGTAATGGTGGAAGAAAAAATAGCCAGAATCAAGGCGGTAAAGTGATTGTAACCAGATCGATTAAAGAAACTCGCGAGGTTGTTTCCGGCTGGCGTCGTGAAAATGGTGTCATCGGTCTGGTGCCGACCATGGGCTTTTTTCATGACGGTCATCTGGAACTGATGCGTACCTCGGTTCGCAAGACTGATAGGACGGTTGTCTCCCTGTTTGTCAACCCTACTCAGTTCGGGCCGGGAGAGGACCTGGACGTGTACCCTCGAGATTTTGATGGTGATTGCATCAAGGCTCGTCAGATCGGTGTCGACGCAGTTTTCTGTCCGGAACCTGAGGAGATATATAACACCGGTCACAAGACAGAGGTTTCTGTTGCTGGCCTGGCCACAGGCTTATGTGGTGTTGACCGCCCCGGTCATTTCACCGGGGTCGCCACGGTGGTTGCCAAACTTTTCAACATTGTTCTACCTGATTATGCTTTTTTCGGAGAGAAAGACTTTCAGCAATTGAGGATCATTCAACAACTCACCCAGGATCTCGATTTTGCTATTTCGATTGTCGGCGTACCTATTGTAAGAGAAAGTGACGGACTTGCGATGAGCTCAAGAAATGCCTATCTGAGCGAATCTGAGCGCCAGGAAGCTTTGGTACTCCATGAGGCTCTGAAGGGGATCAGGCAACGGGTGCTTGGTGGCGAGGGCAGCGTGGTTGTCGTTGACTTGATCAAAAGGGCAGTTGCGATGATTGAGAAGAGTAAATCCTGCTCTCTCGAATATCTCTCGATTGTCGATGAAAAAAGTCTTCAGGGCCTCTCAGAAGTGCAGGGACGTTGCCGTGCGCTGGGTGCGATCCGGGTAAATCAGCGGATAAGACTTATCGACAATATCGCACTTTACAGGTAGAATTGTCATAATAGATCGGTGATATTTAGCGGCTGTTTGTGAGACAGGGGACTATGATCTGGAGGAAGGGGTATGCCTGGTTTTGAAATATTTGGTGATGAAGAGAAACAGCAAATTCTCGAAGTTCTCGATACCGGAGTTTTGTTTCGCTATGAATTTGGTGAGCAGCGCAGAGGGATCTACAAAGTAAAGGAATTCGAGGAAAGATTCGCCGCCTACTCCGGAGCAGACTACGCTCAGGCCGTTAGTTCTGGCACCGCAGCATTGAAAGTCGCTCTAAAGGCCATGGGCATAGGTCCTGGAGATGAAGTTATCACCCAGGGTTTCACCTTTGTCGCAACCTGGGAAGCCATCTTGGAGGTCGGGGCAATTCCGGTATTTACCGAAATCGATGCAACGCTGAATATGGATCCGGCCGATCTGAAAAATAGAATAAACAACAAAACGGCCTGCATCCTCCCGGTTCACATGTTGGGTTCGGCTGCTCGTATTGAGGAAATCACCGCAATTGCTGATCAGACTGGTATTCCTGTACTTGAGGATACCGCCCAGGCGGCCGGTGGCCATATCCAAGGAAAGTATCTAGGTACATATGGAAAATGCGGCACCTTCTCTTTCGATTCGGTAAAAACGATGACCACCGGGGAGGGGGGAATGATTATTACCGATGATCCGAAACTTCATGCAGAAATGTCTGAATATCACGATCACGGACATGATCATGCGGTCAATCCTGGAGGGAGAGGCGGAGAAGGACGTTCGTTCATCGGCTTTAACTATAGAATGATGGAGCTGCAGGGCGCTATCGGCATTGCTCAATTAGCGAAACTCGATTCGATGATAGCAGCCCAGAAGAAAAACAAGTACAGGCTGAAAGAGTCTCTCAGTTTGATTCCTGGTATTAGCTTCAGGCAGCTTATGGATCCTACAGGTGACATCGCCACTTTTCTCTCCTTCACTCTAACCGACTCCGACCATCGAAAAAGAGTCGGCAAGGTTCTGCAGGAGAACGGTGCGGCGGCGATCTGCTGGGCGGAAAACAGTTGGCATTTCTATCCGAAATGGGAACATTTGCTCGCTGGATCCACCCAGGCCACAAGTGGGTGGCCGTTCACCGAGCCTGGAGGGAAGAGAAGAGTTGTTTATGATCCAAAGGCATTGCCGGCGTCAGCTGATCTGCTTGACAGAACCCTTGTCTACCCGATTTCAATCAGAATGTCGGAAACCAGATTGCAGGATATGGAGGAGGCGATAAGGAAGGCGGCTGAAGCTTAAACTTAATAGCTTCTGCATCATTCTTTTGTATCAGGAGGGCTTCAGAAAGTGAGGCTCTCCTTTTTTTATTGTTTGTAAAATTTATGAGAGCCATACTGGGCTACATAGGTAAAACCAGCCGCCCAGTTGGGGGTAATAGTTTCAAGGTGGTAGTGGGTGGCGCCATTGGTAAAATCAGGGGTTTGCAGAGCCAGGTACACGGAATGCAGGCACTTGAGAAATGCATCTGGATCGTCCGGCACATATGAATCTTTCTGGAACGTCCAACTGAACTGATATGGTTGCCTGATAACCTCTTTCAGTGGGAGCTGCTTTTCCGAAGCTCTATTCAGTGTAACATGGGCGACGGCTACCTGACCAATTTGAGGTTCTGACCTGGCCTCATGGTATACATTTAGTGTTAGCCAAAGTAATCCTTCAAGTAATGTCATGTGTATTTCCTTTCCTTTTGCTGCCTAAAGGAAAGTCCTCGTTTGCAGTGCTCGGCATCAGAGATACCGTTTTTTTATGCCGCTATATAAAATGATTCAATATACTGAAATAAAAGAGATAATTCAGTGACAAGAAAAGAGACTTCACCGTCTGGTTAGGTCAGAATATAAAGGTCTTCTTTCTATAGTCAAGAGCCAAAAATTTGTACTTTTTAGTGCTATAAAAAATTAGGATTTGATCTCAACAGGTTAGCGCTTGAACAAGAGAATTATTTTTTTTGGGTGAAGAATCCAAGGAGGGGATTTGCTGAATTTGAAGACAGGACTATCCGACAAATTTCTTTATAGAACTCCACATCTTTTGCTATAATCCAATGAATAGAAGGCTCAAACGGTAATCTGAAAACAGGGGATTACAATGCAGGCAATTGCACAGTATCTAGCCAAAATATTTACATTTTTCACCACCAACTATATAGCTGCCGGTGTGCTTGCCTTGATAATCATCGTGGCTGCAATTAAAAAACCCAAAGAACTTTTCAAGGTCACTGCATTCATCACCCTGATTGTCGGTGTGCTTTACATAATGATTTACCTTGAGCAATCGATGTTTTCCGGCGTGTCATCAGGGCAAAAGGCCTATGACGAGGAGTTGCGGACAGGGAGCAAAATGTAGCCGCCAGCGCAGCCTGATCTGCGTTCAGTTATCATTGTCGTTTTTGAAAAAATCGTCGATCATAGCCTGTTGCCATTGAGCATCTATCAGTTGCCAGTTACCACTTTCATCTTCTAAAACGATATCAAACCAGTAAATGTCGGCGCTTAATTGGGCTAGAGCAGTTCTGTCCATAACGGGGCGCGTGGCGAATGCGGTCAACACTCTGGCCTGGACCAGATCATCATTGAAAACCGCTGATTCAAGGTCTGAAAAGAGATAAATAGACTTAGAGCTTCTGATATAAGCGGCAGCTATGGCCAGAACATCACCTGCACTGCGATTTCTGCTATCCTGATAGTTCGGAGAAACAAGTTTTTTCAACAAAATGATATTGCGGTCTTCGAAAGTTTCTTCGCTCTGCCTTAGAAAATCTGCTGCAATTTCTTCAGGGGCTGTAGGAGAAGTGCAAGAGGTGAATAGAAGGGTTGTTGTTAGAAGCAGGGTGGTGAATATTTTGACCTGCGAGGCAGAAATCCTCCGGTAGCTCAATTTGTCACATCAACCTTGAGTCTGAGGAACTGGCGCTGGATGTCCAGACAGCAGCCTATGATCCGATCCCTATCTTCCGAGGAGATATCCTGAAAATGATAGGCGGTTTCCCATTGATCAACTTCTATCTGCTGATTTCTGACCGGCTTGGCCAATATCTTAATTGTCTGCGATTCTCTTGCTGGTAAGGAAATTTCCAGTCTCACCAATTCGTCATCTGGCATCTTTTCAGAGAATGCTGCAAGTATGCCGTTTCCACTTATGTCGATAGTTTTTCCTCTGATTGCCCACGACTGTCCCTGGTTATTGAAAAATTCAGGTTGAAATGATTTGGAAATCACTTCCGTTACTGTGTCGACCCGAAAAAATTCTCGCATTTGATCATGGGTGACCAGTTCCTCAGCTGTCATTCTCAGGGTTTGAATCGATACCGATGCAATGCTTGCTTCCATGGATATATTTGGACCGCCAAAATCAACGTTAACCAGGCAGTTCTTTTCAAGGTCGAGGTTATCGAGTGGAATAGTTCCCAGGTGGAAGCGAAGCTCAAACAGGGGGGGAGTCACTGATTTGTAAATTGCCTGAGTCCGGTAACGTTGCTTGTTATTCTTAATCGGCAGATATATTCTTACCGGTTTGAGATCAGGAATCTTTCGAAGTGCAGCAGTTTTGTCCATGGAGAGGGGCCTGTCGATAAACGTTTGCTTTCTGCCTGAATAGTTACAACCATTTTAATCGTAAGTATTGATATTAGCACGATCAACCAGTCATTTCAAGATAACCGGATGGTGTGTTTATTGATAATTATTTGTAATTGCAGTTGTTTTAATTGAGATTTGAGTTCGAGTCAATCAGGGTTGGCCTGTAGCAACTGTTTCCAGAAAAACTGTACACTCCCTTTCGGATATCGCTGGGTGGTAATCGAAACTATTCGCTCAGAGATGGAGGTGAATGCTTTAGCGATCCTGGAGTTGGGATAGAGTTCGACAATAACCTGTTGTTTTCTGATTGCTTCGGTCATTTGCCGATCAAAAGGAATTGATCCAAAATAATCTATCGAGATATCGAGGTAGCGGTTGGAGACGATACTCAATTTCCGGTAGACATCAAGCGCTTCTTGCTCATCGCTGACCATGTTAACCACTAGGTTGAAGTGCTTTTCATGATATCTGGTGGAGAGCAGTTTCATCAGGGCGTAAACATCCGTGATAGCGGTGGGGTCTGGGGTTGTGACCAGCAGGATCTCCTGGGCTGCGATGTTGAAATAGGTAACATTTTCGGAGATGCCAGCCTCAGTATCGATAAGCAGGTAGTCAAATTCAATGTTAAGAGAATCGAGTCCGTCCAGCAATCTCAGTTTTTGGTCGCTGTCGAGCTGAATAAAAGACTGGAGTCCGGAGCCGGCAGGTAGAATTCTAAGGTCGTGCGGTCCTTTTACCATGATGGCCTCCAGATCTGCCTCACCGGAGAAAAAGTGATTCAGATTGTAGGCGGGGGTGAGGCCAAAAACAACGTCGATATTGGCAAGACCGAGGTCTGCATCAAGAATAAGCACCTTCTTGCCCGATCTGGCCAGGCTGAGACCGATGTTGGCAACTGCAGCGGTCTTTCCGACCCCGCCTTTGCCGCTGGTCACCGATAATACTTTGGTGGCCGAGTGTGGTTCAGTGGCTTCCATCATTTCCGTAGCTTCGGTGTCAACCGGAAGTAGAGCTTATAATTCATGTAATCTTTAACAATGTCATTTAAGTATTATAAGGGGGTGATGGTCGGCATCCATTATAAAGTATAAATAACTGGGATCAACCAAGTTTTTCGATGCGGTCGCTGGTGCTGATCACATCGGTCAACTCGATCCCGAATTTATCACCGATCATTACCGCCTTGCCACGGGCTATCAATCTTGAATTGACATAGAGATCAAGCGGGTCATCAGCCATTTTGTCAAGCTCGATGACTTGTCCAATCCCCATCTCAAGAAGATCTTTGAGCAGGATTTTACATCTGCCCACTTCGACGGAAACCTGAAGCGGCACATCGTATAAGAATTGCAAACCTCGACTTTTGGAAGCGTCAAGAGATGCGTCATCATTTTCAAACTGATCCGGAGCGTTGAAGCTCTCTTCAAGAAGATCTTTCAGTTCTTCGGGCTCAGGCCGAGGATTTTTCTGTGGCGTGTCGGTCGAGTTCATGGTGTCTAGGTCCTCTTGCTATTGATAAACTTTTGTTATTGTCACATTCCTTTTGAGGTTATGCTGTCCTGGCGTTCCTGAAAATTTGAGAATTCCTTCTACCAGAACATCGACAGAACTTTCAGGTTCACGGTTGATGGGGATAAAATCACCTTCTTTGAGATCCATAAGTTGTTGAATGCTGAGATCCACTGAGCAGCTTTGAGCCATGACACTAATTGGCATGGAATCAAGATTGTCGCCTATTATATCCGGCCAATTCTTAACGCTGAGGCTTTTCAACCTGGTAAGTTTTTGGAGAGGCTCTCGAATGGGTAAAAGTGTTTCAAGTGGAAAGACAAGTTCAAGAATGCCTACTGCTTCGTCAATGTGGACTTCAAAGCGGTGAACGGCAACGATAGAGTCTGGCGAAGTGAAAGAGAGTAATCTCGGATCATTTAAGGTTTCGGTTAAACGGCTGCTTACTTGCATCACCGGTAGCAACGCACGATCCAATGCTCGGCAGGCAAGTTCCATTGAAGAATTGAGCAGATTCATCTCTAATTTGGTGGGCGATCGATCAGGTGAAGCAATATTCGAAGTGCTGACCCCGCCCAAAAGAATTTCCAGTAGCAGAAACCAGAAATGCGAATCATAGGTTAGCAGACACCCGTGACTGAGAGGGGAGAGGCTGAGGACACCTGTCGGACGATACTGATCGCCAACAGACATATAGTCTCGGAACGGGATCGACTGAAATTCGATAGTATCGATCGTTACTGTCCTCTGGAGGTGCTGGGCAAGTGACCTACTGAAAACCGACTGAAACTGTTCAATGATAAGGTTAAAGTTAGGTATCTCTGATCTTTGATGAATAGCTGTTGGCAGCTCGAACAGGTTGATTTCGGGATGATCAGATTTTAGGTCATAACGTTTAGTCGATCTTTGCTGAGAAAGAACTGCCCCATCTTTCTGCAGAGTTTGCAGAAGATCGGCTATTTCTTGTTTTGAGAGGATTGGTTCCATGCCTAGATTTACGATACGTGCAATCTACTGTACCACAAAATCAGTAAAATACACTGCCACCGCTTCTCCCTTCGTCAGCATATCGTTGATTTCAAGAAGCAACTCAGCCTTGAGTTGCTTCTTGCCGTGCACGTCGTAGAGCTCCTCAAAGGTTTTGTTACTTGCCAACATGAGTATCGCATCCCGAATTTGCGGCATGCGCAGGGTCATTTCTTCATAGACATCCTCACTGGACACCTCAATGGCCATTGCAATTCTGAGATAATGGCTGTTGTCCTCGCTGATAATATTGACAATGAACTCACGGATATCAATCATTGGCCCAATTCCGACCTGATCACCAGATTCTGTCGGTTGCGCAGTAACAGAGTTCAGACCTGATAGTCGTGCGGAACTATTATAGTATAGCCATCCGGCTGATAGTGAAGCGATCAGCAGAAGCAGGGTAAAGACAATTACCTTGCTTCTCCCGCGGACAGCACCACCACTGTCTGGAGTGTTCTTTTTGTTGTTGACCATCTCTGATCCTGCCGTTGGCTTAGGACAGGTGTCAAAATTTTTACAGGGGAATAGTGCTTCTCTGTTCTTCTGCAGGAGTTGTGCCTGATGGGAAATTTACCTGAAGAATGATATCGACGCGCCGGTTGAGCGGATTTTTGGCCACCTTGGCATCTTCGGCGAGGGGACGTTCATCCCCGTATCCGACTGCGGACAATCGTTCAATGGCGATCAACCTCTGCTGAACAAAGTATCGCAGAACGCTGACCGCACGTGCGGTGGAAAGCTCCCAACTATTTTCAAATTGGCCTGCCTCCAAAATCATATCATCAGCGTGACCTTCTATTCTCACATCAATCGGATGATGTTCCAGTTTATCGGCGATTGTAGTGAGAAAGGGATGGGAAGTTTCACGAAGTACATCACTGCCAGGTGCAAACAACAGTGATTCATTAATACGGACCAGCAGAGAATCGGAGTCGCGTGCAAGGGTCTGTATTTCTTTGAACCCGCCATCGAGCTCTTCTATTTCTAACTTGAGGGAATGGTGGAGGTTATTGATTAACGATCTCTGATAAGGGTTGGACTCAGAGTTTGGAGTTGGGAAGACGGGAATGATTACTTCTGATCCGGCGGGGTGGGGGCGTATACCAAAAGCACCTTTTAAGGAGTTAGAGGCTTCGGTAAACCTGACCGGGTCAAGGTCGGCCATTGACATTAAAAGTATAAAAAAGGTGAGAAGAAGGGTTATGAGGTCTGAGTAAGTTATCAGCCAGGGGGGAAAGCGAATTCCCCAGGCATCGGTCTCCCTGCCTTTTGCCGATTGTTGGTGATGGTCTTCCCCTCTAATCATAGTTTCGCCAGTTCTCAATGATCAAACGTGGTGGCCCTCAGTTTTGGGGAGATATAGGCGTGTAGTTTCTGCTCGATTATGCGCGGGTTCTCCCCAGACAGAATCGATTGCATTCCTTCTATAATAAGTGTCTTGATCAATATTTCAGATTCAGAACGGTTTCTTAGTTTACCAGCAATCGGCAGACAAATGACATTGGCGATTACAGCGCCGTAAAAGGTGGTGAGAAGCGCCACCGCCATGGCTGGACCAATTTTTGATGGATCGTTCAGATTCTGTAGCATCTGCACGAGTCCGATTAAGGTACCCACCATACCCATGGCAGGAGCGTAGGTCCCTATGGAGACGAAAATGCTGGCGCCTTTATTGTGCCGCTGCCTGATGTAATCGATCTCAGTATTAAGCATGAAACCAAGCGTCGCCGGTTCCTGACCGTCGATAGCCATCTGAACACTTCTTGCCAGGAAATCATCTTCTATCGTATCGAGTTCCCCCTGAAGGCCGAGTATCCCTTCTTTTCGTGCCTTGTTGGCAAATCCCATAAGCTGGGTGATGTGTTCTTTGATTGAGGTTTCACGGTGAAAAACAGCTTTTTGGGCAACCTTAAATGCTTCCAGCAGATCTCTGAATGGATAATGAATAAAGGACACCCCTGTGGTTCCACCGAGAACAATCAAAAGAGCAGGGATGTTGAAGAAAATTGTCAGCGGACTTCCGTAGAGAATCGCGGCAAGCATCAAACCAAAGGCTGCGATTACTCCTATTATCGTTGACAGATCCAATTCGTTCCTCTCTTAAGGATAACCCCTCGATCACAGATGGGATTTTAACTCATCATCATTTGCTATTCTGTATCATAGTTTATTAAAAATTAAAACGAAAGCTTGCTTGGCAAACGGACGGCAGATTTGAAGATTAGGTGCCGGGAAATGGTCTTAAGGGAAAGATTTTAGGCAGATCCCAGGGGAATATAACATTTACCTCTGAACTTTAGATTATCTTGCAATGCAGATTCGCTATTGGGCCGGCATTGCCAGGAACAGCCTGCTTATTTCAGTCGCCTGCTCCCTGCTTAAAACGTTGAGTATCCTCGCTGCTGATCGAGGTTTCATTGCAGCCAGTATAGCGGCAGCCACCTGTGGATCGAGGTCGGCGACGGCCTCTGCCGCAAGAATCGGATCCATGTTCTCGTAGATTTTTCCCAGATTCTTAATTCTCTGCTGTTCCCCTTCTTGTTTCTGACTCAACAGTGCTTCCAGAACCTTTTTCTGCGCTTCCATCTCAACAAGCTTGTGATCTATTTCAGCAAGCTTTGCATCAATTTCAGTCTTAAGCTTCTCGAGTCTTGTCTCCTCAAGGACAAGAGCTTTCTTTTCTTGAATCAGTGTATCCTGCTCTTCAATAATCCGGACGTGAAGCCTGCGTTCTTCAACGGAGGAGAAATCCTCACTGGAGGAAGTGGTTACCGGCTCGGCAGCATTGAGTATAGAATACCCAAAGAGGAGTATAATGAGTGTTGTGGAAATGAACCGTAGAATTACTAGCTCATGAAATAACATTCTCTTGGCCGTTATTCGAAGTGAGGGATTCTTCTTGCAATTTCATTGCGATCTTGACGATGGACTGCTGCATGGCTTCGACTTCGGTTAACCTTATGGGGCCAAGGGTCTCCAAATCATCACGAATCATTTCGGCGGCACGTGAAGACATGTTCGAAAAGAATCTTTGCTTCAGCTCATCGGAAGAGGTTTTCAGAGCAAGGGCCAGAGATTCGTTGTTGATTCTACGTAAAATGGACTGGAGAATACGGTCATCGAGCTCGGCCAGGGCTTCAAAGGTAAACATCTTTTTCTTTATTCTTTGAGCCAGATCACTATCGGTATCTTCGAGTTGTCCGATGATGCTGGTGTTGAGGTTGTGCTTCATTCTACTCAACAGCTCTACTGCCCTGTCAAACCCTGCGATTTCTTTCTGGGTGTCGTGCACCATTTTACCTATTTCTTCTTCCAGATACTTCTCTAAAGTGTCTAGGATTTCGACTGAGACATACTCAAGTTTGGCTATACGGTAGACTATGTCAGCCTGCGATTCTTCCGGTAGACAGGAAATTACTTCGGATGCGTAGTCAGAACTTTGAGTGGAGAGAATCAGGGCTATGGTTTGGGGGTGCTCCTCATGAATGATATCGGCTACAAGTTTTGGTTTAATCGATGGAAGCAGAGAAAAAGGTCTCGATTTGATTTCGGCTGTTTGTTGATTCAGCAACGATTCTGTTCTTTCCTTCGAACTGGTTGAATGAATAGACTTCCTGGCGAATTCGTTACCTTTGAAATAGAGTCCGGCAGATTTCACCTGGTCGTCCATGTATTGTTGCAAAACAGTATTTTGTAAGGAAAGCGGAATGTGGTTTATGGTAGCCATCGATCCAGTGAGACGATTTATATCGTCATCTGAGAGTTCGTCAAACACCCGAGCGGCAGTTTCTTCACCAAGACACATGAGTAGAACCGCAGCTCTTTGAAGGCCTGAAAGTCTATCGCTGTTCATATATCAGGTTTCCTGAATCCATCTTTTAATTATATGTGCAGCGGCTACGGGGTTGTTCTCTATCTCTCTTTTCAGCACCTTCGTCATATCCTCCTGTTCTACCATCGGTTCGGAATCGGTAACGGTCTCTTCCTTTTTGCTCTCAGCATCGTTAGCAAGTTGATCTATCTCCCGTCTCAGCAGACCGATGACTGGATTGAGCACCAGAAAGTAAAAAAGGAGAAAAACTATGATTATCAAGGCTATGTTCCCCATCGGAAAAAGGCTCAACATATCGTAGAGTAGCGAAACATCTTTGGGAGTTAAATCATCAGGGGCTACTTGACTAGGAATTCTCAGTAGATGGAGTGAGTCGCCCCTGTCGTGTTTAAGTGGCAGAGCGGAGGTTACCAGAGACTTGATAGAGTCCAGCTGGTCTTCACTTCTTGGTTGAAAGCTTATGCTGCCGTCAGGACCAATGGACTTTTCATCAGCAACCAGCATGGTGACAATCAGCTGCTTGATGACACCCGCGGGTTGAATAATTTTACTGATCGTTTTGCTGATCTCATAATCGAACTTGGATGAGGTCGTGACAGAGGGGCGGTAGCGGGACGCACCGGCATCGGGCGAGCTATCCAGCGTGGTGTCTGGAACAGTTCCTGAATCACCTGCGGGCTCCTGCTGAATGTGCTCACTCCTGAGGACGGGCTCTTCCGGGTCGTAACGTTCAGATGTGGTCTCGTTTCTGGCGAAGTCGAGCTCAGCCGCCACTCTAATCATAGCCTGATCTTTGCCGATCATTGCATCGAGGAGTTCCCGGGTTTTTCTCTCGAGGCTGCGCTCTACGGAAGCTTGATAGGTTAAGGTA
>JBPCUV010000201.1:0-16720 GCA_051010975.1 Desulfocapsaceae bacterium | reverse complement strand
CTGCAATGCGATACTGAACGATCCAGGCCACGTTGATAACGTTTTTGTCAGCGGTCAGCATCAGCGACTCCATGTCGTAACCGCGACTGTCAAAAGATGTTTTTTGGCCGGGATTTCGGGTCCTGAACCCAAATTCCTGTTTCTGAATCTGGAGGATGTTGACTTTGGCCAGTGACTCCATGTAGGGAATCTTCAGATGCAGACCCGGTTGGGCGGTACGGTTGTATTTTCCAAAGCGCAATACTACCCCGACTTCGTTGGGAGCAACCTTGTAAAATGATTGATAGACACCCTGGAAGAGGATGATGATCAGCGCCAGGATGAGCACCTTGGAGATGATCGAAAAGGGACTTGCCGGCGTCCGCTTCGAGGGCGGCTCACCATCGCCGGAATCCGGCTTTTTCTGATCAGAAAACATATCCTGAAGTTTCTTGATCAGTTGAGCGACAATCTCCTCTGGTGTTTGAGGACGTTTCTTACGCCCCCAGGGAGGTTGTTGATCTTGATTAGACATTTAGGGCTCCAGTAAGTTTGACTTAAATAAAAACAGACCGCCGCTGAGGCCAGCCTGCGAATCTGAGCGTCTGAAATCTGACTACAGAGGTAAGTATTAATGCTTACAAATCAAGCGCTACAAAGTAATTCATAGAGTTAATAAAGACAAGCGTAAGCTGTCAGGTAGCCAGAGCCATGTTCCAGCAGGTCAATACGGTGAAGATTGAGATCAGCAGGCAGCAGGTCTGCACGAAAGACGACATTTTGAGTCGGCGGGTCGGCAGCAGGCCGATCAAAATTCCCAGGGTGAGCCCGGCAATGAGACCGAACAGGTGGGCGCCGAGATCGGTTCTGACCCCTGAGCTGCCAAGCATGGCCAGAAGTCCGGCGCCGGCCATCAGGGGGACGAGCATCCTGACGCCCGGAACCTGTTTGTGCTCGATAATCTGATGGGCGCTCAGCAACCCGATCATAGCAAACACGGCGGTGGAAAAGCCGATTGAAATATGGCCGGGGCCGTGGATCAGCGCATTGACATAGTTGCCGGTAGCAGCGGTGAGCAGCAGTGACAGCAACCCGACACCGGTACCGCTGATCTGCAGAAAAAAATGAAGCAGAAAACCGCCGATGAGAACATTGCCGGCCAGATGGGAGAAGTCGGAGTGCAGACAGAGGGCGGTAATCAGACGAAAATATTGACCCTGCTGAAGCACTGCCCCGCTGTTGCCTGCCCCCCCAGAAAACCATGTCGATTCCGGATTGTAGGGACCGGTCACCGCGTAGAAGAGGGCCAGCGCCGCCATCGTCAGGATCACCGGCAACCCGGTCGAAAGCGGTTGGACCGGATTGTTGACCAGTGGCGGCGGCCAGTTCCGGTTTTCCCGGAAATAGGCCTTCAGTTGACCAGCCGCTTCCTGTTCCTGCTCAACCGCCACGGTTATCGACGCTGATCCGTCAGCGTTGCGATCGATACGGTGGCCGATGTTCTTGGCTGAGAGAACCAGCGAACAGGTATCGACCAGCTTCATATCGTCTGAGGCAAAGATGGTTACCTCAGTACCGGACTGCGATTCAGTTTTCATAAAATAGAAAAGGCCGCCCACAGGAAAGGCGGCCTTGATTCCTCAAGTGCTGACCGTCAGCTCAAATCCTCGACGCTGACAACCGGCCCGTATTTCTCCTTGAGGGCCAACAGTTCAGATTTCTGTTTCTCATAAACAGCGAAGAGTTGGGGGGGAATATCCTCTTCCTTCGTATAGGCCTCGGTCTGGATATCGATCCGGTTCAGGATGTTGTCGACGTAGAGGGCAAACTGCATGTCATACAGAGATTTCGGATATTCTTTGTCGATGCCGGCGAAAAGTTTTCTAAGATCATCGTAGTAGGGCAGCCAGCCGATTGGTGAGTCGATGGCCTTGACTTCGCCGTTGGCGAAAAGCTCGAGCCAGCCGAGCCAGACTTTCACATCCTTTTTCTCCCCCAGCAGGCCCGATCCGGAACTGCCGCGATTCTCGTGGGTCAGAAAGTAGTTGAGACCGGCCATGATCGGTCTGCCCTGATCCGAGATCTGCTCAGAATTGAAGAACAGGAATTGGGCATCCATGTAGTCGGCCAGTGCACCGGGGATAAAGGGAGCGTTCGCCCAAGGCTGCCTGCGCACCCCGGTCACGCCAATCTCGGTGGCCGTTGCCTGGGAGACTATAGAGGCTCCGATGACGACGCCTTCGTCCATGGTTTTGGCTGCCCAGACAGGAGGCATGGTATCTCCGTCTCTGCCGGAATAGGTGATGACCTTGACAGGAACTCCGGCCGGATCCTCGGCCGCCTCGGTGTTGTGGTTGGCGATTGCCTCGGCCAGCAACGTACAGCGGGAGTTTTTGTGCGACATAGGTATCGGGTTGCCGTCACCATCGGTCTTGTCTGTCCACCATTCCCCCTGAAAGTTGACGCCTTTCTCGGGCGGCGTCTCGCCATTGCCCTCCCAGTGGGGAACGTCATGTTCATCGATCAGCACGTTGGACCAGATCACTTCGGTGCCGTCACCTCTGAGACAGTCCATCAGATAAGGATCACCTTCGCGGTTGACATCTTCAACAATGCCGAAAATGCCTTTTTCAGGGTTGATAGCCCGAACAGTACCGTCTGCAGCAATCCACAGCTGGGCGAGATCGTCGCCTATAAAATCGGTTCCAACCATTGCTGTTGTTGTTTTTCCGCAGCCCGAAGGGGCGGCACCGGCCATAAAGGTTTTGCGACCGTCCGGTCCCGTCATTCCGGTGATGAACATATGCTCGGATAGGTGTTCTCCGGTTTTGTAGTAGGTTGCGTAATCGACGCAGAAACGATGGTTGCCTTTTTTCATCAGCAGGGTGTTGCCGGCATAGGTGCAGTAACATGAAAAGGTGGTCAACCAACTCCGGTCCATGAAAATTCTGGCCTTGGGTACATCCTCGGGCCGGTTCGCGCCTTCCGAGTGGACATTGGTAAAGAATACTCCGATCCTCTCGGCTTCGCTGTCAAACTTGTCGTAGCAGTTGCGGTAGAGCAGTTCGGCTGAATGGAGCACATAGGTAGATGAGGAAATTTCAATGGCCGGTATGGAGGCTTCGGCACCCACGGGACCACGGCTGTAAAAACCGATCATCATAGTTAGGCCCTTCATGATGCCGTTCATATAGGTGCGAACGTAGTCGGTGCCCTCGTCTCGCAGAATGGATTTTGCCAGCGAACTCATTTTCTCGCCTTCATTGATGATATAGAAGGTCTGATTTACCAGTCGAGCCTGATCCTGAGGCAGGTCAAAATGAATGGTATGGCCGTCTTTGGCCAGTTTACGTTCTTCACCTTTTTCAAGGCTGTACTGTCTGATCCAGTCAATGTCTGCTTCACTGCCGGTATTTACAAAAACCGAGTCCGGTTTACAGTGGACAATGGCATTGGCGATTTTAATCAGAGCGTCGGAGTTGGTGATCGGCGAAAGCTTGTTGAGGTTCGCTTCGTCAAGATTTTCTCTGAGAACGCCCTGCGCCTCGGCAAGGGAGTTGATTCCTCCGACCAGAGCCAAAATGTCGGAGCCTTTGGATAACTCGAGCATGCTCTACTCCTTGGTTAAGTTGATATGCGGAAAACACTGTTTTATGGTGATTTCCATGACATGAAGCTGGATAATTTATCGCCCAATGATAAGTATTATTTGAAACTCAGTCAAGCACGACCGGATGGTGAGCTTTTCACTCCACCGTCCGCAAATTTACTTTATTTTCATGCGTTTTCAAAGAAAATGCCGTAAACTTTAAAGCGATTTTCTCTCACACATCAGACGCGCACCATATTTTTAAATTTCTACTGGTCAAAATAGGGGGTAAAACATGATTCATGTCATTGCATCGGTGTCGATCAAGCCAGGTAAGCGGGGTGAGTTTCTGGAGATATTCAAGGCCAATGTGAATAACGTTCTCCAGGAAAAGGGCTGCATCGAATATCGGCCGGCTGTGGATGTTGACGCCGGGCTCGACCCACAGGTTCTGGATGAAAACCTGGTAACCGTCATTGAAAAGTGGGAGGGCCTTGAGGAGCTTCACGCCCATCTGAAGGCGCCCCACATGCTCGAGTACAGGGAGAAGGTCAGCTCCATGGTCGACGGGGTGGTGTTGAAGGTACTTGAAGACGCCTGAGAAAAAGGATTCGTCACCCTTCTTTTCCGGAAAACCTGACTTATTATATCGCTCAACGCAAATTTTCTGCCGCTGAGGCAGGAAAACGAAAATAAAGAGGAATACAGATGAGATGGCTTGTAGTGCTCGATCCGCTTGATGGGTTGATCTCAAAAACTGACACTTCGCTGGCGGTGATTAATAGAGCCCGGGGTGAGGGGATCGAGGTTGATACCGCAACTATTGAAGAGCTCTATTTCGAACAAAAAGCACGGGTCCTGGCCACCGGCGCTGACGGTACGACTCAGCCAAAAACTCTGGGCGACTACGACCTGGTTTTCATGCGCAAGGAACCGCCCTATGATATGCGCTTTCATTATGCTACCCACCTGCTTTCCCTGGGCGACACACTGGTGCTAAACAGCCCGTCCGCCCTGCGTGATTTCAATGAAAAATTGATTGTCCTGCCGTTTGCCAAGTACATGCCACCGACGCTGGTGGCTGCAGACCTCTCAGTAATTGGGGATTTTATCAGCCGTCACGGCCAGGTGGTGGTCAAGTCGCTGGACAGTTTCCAGGGTAAATCAGTACAGATGCTCGCTGAGTATGACCCGGAGATGCTGCAGTCGTTCACCGGCGGTGGGACAAAGCCGGTGATGGTGCAGAAATTTCTTGAAGAAGTTTACGACGGTGACAAACGGGTCATTACCATCGGAGATCAGGTGGCAGGTGCCGCCTTGCGCAAACCGAAACAGGGATATCATGCCAATTTTGCCAACAGCGAGGCGTTGAAAACTCCCCTCAGCCCACGTGAACAGGCAGCCATGGATGAGCTATGCCCCTGGATGGTTTCCCAGGGCATTCATTTTTCCGGGCTTGATTTTATCGGCGGTTATCTGACCGAGATTAACATCACTTGCCCGACCGGAATCGTACAGATCTCGGAGCTCGAAAGCAGAGATCTGGCCGGTGAAATCGTCGACTATTTCTCGCAATTGGTGTGATGCTTTGACGCCGATGAATGCCTTGTCGATCAGAGATCTTAGGAAAAGGTACAATAGCGGCCTTGAGGCTCTCAACGGCATCACCCTCGATGTCCAGCAAGGTCAGTTCTTTGGGCTGCTCGGCCCCAACGGTGCCGGAAAAACTACGACCATTGGCATCATCACCTCACTGGTCACCAAAACGGACGGTAAGGTCACCGTCTTTGACATTGACATCGATGAGGATTTTTCCGCCGCCAAGCGAATGATTGGTGTTGTTCCCCAGGAGTTCAATTTTTCAATTTTCGAGAAAGTCGAGGATATTGTCTGTCAGCAAGCAGGCTATTACGGGATCGGCCGCGATCAGGCAGCGGCGAGCTGCGAAAAATATCTCCGGCAGCTCGGTCTCTGGGAAAAACGCCGTACCACCGCCCGGGAGCTCTCTGGAGGCATGAAGCGCCGTCTGATGATCGCCCGCGGTCTGGTCCATGAACCCAAGCTCCTTATTCTCGACGAGCCGACTGCCGGCGTCGATGTCGAACTGCGGCGCGGCATGTGGGAGTTTCTCGAAAAGCTGAACCAGAAGGGCCGGACAATCATACTGACCACCCACTATCTCGAGGAGGCGGAGCGGCTCTGTTCTCAAATCGCAATCATCTCCGACGGCAGGATAATCGAGAATGCGAGCAAAAGGGATTTGCTCAAAAAACTCGACAAAGAGACCTTTGTTTTAGATGTAAGGTCCAGTAATAAAGAGATTGCACCACTGGATCAGGTGAGCTTCATCGCCGTTGACGAAACCACAATGGAGGTGACCATCACCAAGGGGCAGTCACTTAACCTGGTGTTCGAGCATTTGGGCAGTCAGGGGATAGAGGTAGATTCGATGCGCAACAAAACTAATCGGCTGGAAGAGATATTCATGGAGATGCTTGAATGATGCAGGAAAGCCTGATCTGCCTCTACACCATTGCCAGGCGGGAAACCACCAGGATCTTCAGGATCTGGGTGCAGACACTGGTGCCACCGGTTATAACCATGACTCTCTACTTCATTGTCTTCGGAACATTTATCGGTTCCCAGCTTTCCGGTATCAATGGCTTTGAGTACATGGCCTTTATTGCCCCGGGCCTGATCATGATGTCGATTATCACCAACTCCTATACCAATACTGTATCGAGCTTTTTCTCCACTAAATTTCAGAAGAATATTGAGGAAATGCTGGTCAGCCCGACCCCGAACTGGGTGATCGTCCTGGGGTTTGTCTCCGGCGGAGTGGTCCGGGGACTGAGTGTTGGTTTTTTAGTCTCCATGGTCAGTCTCATATTTATCCGGCTGCCGCTCTACAGCATTGTCATTACCTCACTGTTCGCCTTTCTGACCAGTTTTGTCTTCGCTCTGGCCGGTATGATCAACGGTATTTTCGCCAAAAAATTTGATGATATCTCAATCATCCCCACATTTGTGATTACACCACTCACCTATCTCGGCGGAGTCTTCTACTCGATCTCGTTGCTGCCGGATTTCTGGCAGATGATTTCCAAAGCCAATCCGATCATTTACATGATTGATGGCTTTCGCTATGGATTCCTGGGCATAGCCGACATGAGTGTGATGACCGGGTTGGGCATGCTTGTTTTTTTTGCAGTGATGTTGTTTTCGATCAATCTCTATCTCCTGAAAAAAGGGATCGGTATAAGGACCTGAATAAAATAGTAGAACTTTACATTACCTCAACCTGTCCGTTCTGCATCAAGGTGATAAAGGCGGCCGAAGCAATGGGTCTGGTGGAAGGACAAGACTATCTGATCGTTGATGCCGCCCATGGTACGCCTGGGCGGAGCAAAGTCGTCGAGACTGGTGGTAAGTCCATGGTACCGTTTCTGATGGATGGTGATTCCCGGATGTATGAAAGTGATGACATCATCGGCTATCTAAGAGACAAATTCGCCAAATAGACCCTGCCGAAAGATCTCTAAAGAAGCTGAGCCAACCTGGCTTAGCTGTCGCTCCCAACTAAAGCCAGGAACTCCCCCTCGGAAAGGATTACTTTTCCGGCCTCCCGGGCCTTACTCAGTTTTGATCCGGCCTTTTCACCGGCGACGACATGGGTTACTTTTTTAGTCACTGAAGAAGCGATAGTACCGCCGTGTTCTTTCACCAGCTTTTTGGCCTCGTCGCGCGAGAGTCTGGTGAGACTGCCGGTGAACACCAGGGTTGCTCCTGAAAGCCGTAGGTCATCTGCAGCTTTTCTTGCGGCTGCACGGGAGACTCCGGCCTGGATGAGGCGGTCGAGCATCACCGCAGTTCGCTCGTTGCCGAAATAGTCCACAAGACTCCGAGCCGCCTGATCTCCGATCCCGTCGATTTCCAGAAGCTCTTCTGACTCGGCGGCCACGATCTTTTCCAGCGAGCCAAAGTGGTTTTCTAGCAGGGCAGCGGTATTTTCGCCGATAAAACGTATACCCAGTGCGGCAATAAAGTCGGCCAGCGGTGGAGTGCGGGCCTGGTCGACGGAGGCCAGGACGTTGTCGGCCGATTTTTCGCCCCAGCCCTCAAGATTTTTTAAAACCTCTCTGTCCATGGAGTAAAGATCATGGATTTCTCTTATGAGACCTTCCCCATAGAGCTGTTCGACATAGCGTTTGCCGAGGCCCTCGATGTCAAGTCCCGCCTTGGAACAATAGTGAATCAGGCCTCTGAGCTGCTGAGCCGGACACTGCATGTTGGGGCAGCGGGTTACCGCCTCGTCCTCGGGTTTGACCAGCTCACTGTCGCAGGCAGGGCAGCGGGTTGGCAGGATAATCGGCGTCTCTTTTCCAGTACGTCGGTCGACCATCGGTTTAACAACTTCTGGAATCACATCGCCGGCCCGCTGGACCAGGACCGAATCACCGATCCGCAGGTCCTTACGGTTAATCTCATCCTGATTATGTAAAGTGGCTCTGCTGACAGTGGCGCCGTCGAGGTTGACCGGATCCAGCAGGGCTACCGGGGTAACGGCACCTGTCCGGCCGACCTGGAAATCGACCGCACAAAGGGTGGTGGTAGCCTGGCTGGCCGGGAATTTTCTGGCGATGGCCCAGCGCGGAGCCCTGGCTTTGACCCCCAGTCGGCTCTGCAGGGCCAGTTCGTCAACCTTGACCACCATACCGTCAATCTCATAGGGTAGGTCATGCCTGATTGAGCTCAATTGATCGTAGTGGCCGATGACCTCCTCGATGTCGCGGCAAAAGCGGTTATGAGGACAGGTGGGAAACCCGAGATTGTTGAGATAGGCGAGCAGCTCTGTCTGGCTGGTGCAGGAGTAGGACTGTGGTTCGCCAACCCCGTAGGCGAAAAACTTCAGGGGCCTCCTGGCGGTCACGGAGGGGTCGAGTTGACGCAGTGAGCCGGCTGCCGCGTTGCGGGGATTGGCGAAGGGCTGGAGTCCCGAGCTCAGCTGGTTTTCGTTGAGTTCAGCGAAACCCTGCTTCTCCATATAGACTTCACCTCTTACTTCGAGCAGGTCGGGATTTTGCTGGACAAGCCTGAGCGGAATGGAGCCGATGGTTTTGAGCTGGGCACTGATGTTTTCGCCGATGGTGCCGTCTCCTCTGGTGGAGCCGGTGACCAGCCGCCCGTGCCGATAGACCAGCTCAACGGCGAGTCCGTCCATTTTCGGTTCGGCGGAGAAGCCGCTGACCACTGGTTCGTTAAGGAATCGTTTCAGCCGTTCGGAAAATTCTCTGAGATCCTGGTCCGAAAAACCATTTTCCAGGCTCAGCATAGGTACACGGTGCTGGGCCTGCTCAAACTTATCAAGCGGTGCTCCTCCGATCCGCCTGGTGGGTGAGTCCTCGGCCGCCAGGGCCGGGTAGGCCTCTTCCAGCTTTAGCAATTCCTGAAAAAGCTGATCATACTCGCCATCCGAGATAACCGGATCGTCGAGGACGTAGTAGCGGTGGGCATGATCATTGAGCTGCCTGGTGAGCTCTTCTATCCGCCGGGCGGCTTCCATCTGGCTCAGGTGTCGCTTAACAGATTGCCTGATTTGGCGACATTGTCGCGTTCCACTTCGTCGATGAAGATAAGTACCGCCTCGGGAGGTTTGTTGGCTTCTTTACTGATGACGTCGGTGACACCTTTGCTGATCTTCTGTTTCTGCTCTTTGGTCAGGGATCCTGCGACCTTGATGCTGACATAGGGCATAATATCTCCTTTTGGGTAGGACTTTTTAGTCTTGCCCGAAAATCCACATCGGGCTAAGGTGCGGCGTACGCCAGCGAATTTGCTGTCAATCATGCGTACTGAAGCAGAATAATTTTGATTTCCACCCGAGTCAATGATTGAAGGAGCATTTGAGGATGAAACATATATTGGTGACCGGCGGGGCAGGGTATATCGGTAGCCATACCTGCCTGGAACTGCTCGAGCAGGGATATGAGATTACCGTGGTTGACAACCTCGGCAATGCCAAGGAAGAAGCACTGAAACGGGTCGAGCGCCTGAGCGGCAGGCGCATAAATCTGGTCGTTATCGATGTCCGTGACAGGGAGAGGCTGGCTGCCGTCTTTGCGGGGGCCCAAAAACCCATTGAGGCGGTAATCCATTTTGCCGGTTTGAAGGCGGTGGGTGAATCGGTTCAGAAACCGCTGCTCTACTATCAGAATAATCTGATCTCAACCCTCGTGCTGACTGAGGTGATGCTAGACCATGGCGTTAATAATCTTATTTTCAGCTCTTCGGCCACCGTCTATGGCGATCCGGAAAAAAGCCCCATCCCTGAGGAGGCGTCGCTCTTCTGCACCAACCCTTATGGCCGCACTAAGCTGATGACCGAGGAGATCCTCCGGGATATTAACCGGGCTCATCCGCAATTAAACGTTGCCCTGCTCCGCTATTTCAACCCGGTGGGAGCCCATTACAGCGGAGAGATTGGTGAAGATCCCAATGGCATCCCGAACAATCTGACGCCCTATATTACCCAGGTGCTGGTCGGCAAGCTTGACGAGCTCCCGGTGTTCGGTGATGACTATTCAACTCCTGACGGCACCGGCATCAGGGATTACATCCATGTGGTCGATCTGGCCCGGGGCCATGTCAAGGCCCTGGATAAACTGACTGAAAATCCGGGGGTCGTGACTTACAACCTGGGAACCGGACGGGGGTATTCCGTACTTGAAGTCATTCGGGGGTTCGAAAAGGCCAGCGGCAGAGCGGTTTCCTATCGGGTCGCACCGCGGCGCCCGGGCGATGCGGCAAGCTGTTATGCAGATCCCTCCAAGGCAGAGCGTGAGCTGAGATGGAAAACTGAATTCGATCTCGACCAGATGTGCCTTGACAGCTGGAACTGGCAGCGGAAAAACCCCAACGGTTTTTAATAATGGGCCCTTTGAGGATTTGTGAAGCTGTTTTTTGAGGCCCGCAACCCCGCTCCTGCCACATTGTCGTACCCCCTCCCTTTGCATGTGATTTCAAATATTTGGTCACCATTCATCAGATTCCGTTAAAAAAGTAATAAATTTTTCTTGAATTCGACTGGTGCGGGTGCTAGTTTGTGCCTTCATTTTACGCTATGCAACTTTTGCACAACTCGACCAGATATGAGTTTAACGGTAATTTTTGGCTGTGGTAACACCCTCATGGGTGATGATGGTTTTGGCCCGGCGGTGGTAGATAAACTAAATGCCGGCGGCACCCTGCCCGAATCGGTTGAAGCTATCGATGCGATGACCGGTGTCCGTGAGTATTTGTTCGATTACCTGCTCAGCGAAGAATGCCGGCCGGAACATATTATTATACTTGATGCGGTGGATTTCGAGGGACGGGTTCCCGGTGAAATTTTCTGTATCGAATCCTCCTCGATCCCGGCCAAGAAAATCCACGATTTTTCCCTCCATCAGTTTCCCACGGTGAATCTCCTGCAGGAGTTGGAAGCACATACTTCCATCCGGGTAACCATTCTGGCCGCTCAGGCTGAGTATATCCCGGCGGAGATCGAACCTGGGCTCACAGAATCTATGAAATCAGCTGTTAATAAGGCATGTGAGCAGATATTAGACATTGTTCAAAATCAGCAAAACGAGGTGACCATCAATGATGTATGAGTTTAGAGTCAGCGAAATGGCTGAAGAATTTGGTGTTCATCGAAATACCATAAGGAACTGGATAAATTCCGGTACCCTTGCGGCCAAAGAAGGGCCCGGCCGCAAGTACCTTATGAAATTCGAGGACTATCAGCTTCTTTGCGAAAAATTCGGGCGGCAGCCCCACATCAAACCGTCGAGCTATGTGGATCCGGAAAAGGTTCGAAAGCTCGAGGAAGATTCTCACCGACCTGAACCGATGGCGCTCGGTTTCACCGAAAAGACCATCTATGAAGACACCAGTTGGGCCGATACCTGTCTGACCTGCGGTACTTGTGCAAGCGCCTGTCCGATTGCCGGCGTCGATGGGCTGGATCCCAGAAAAATTGTCAGGATGGCCGTTCTCGGACTCGAAGATGAACTGAAAGACACCAACTGGCCCTGGAAGTGCACCATGTGCGCCAAGTGCGAAAATGCCTGTCCGGCCGGAGTTCAGATCATGGCGCTGATGCGGAGACTGCGCGGTCTCAGAGACCGCGACCTGGTCCCGGGCCCGATTCACAAAGGTGTGGTGACCTGTCTGGAGCGAGGAAACAATCTCGGTATCCCGAAAGATGATTTCGTCTTTCTCTGTGAGGAATTGGGGGAAGAACTCGAAGAAGAAGGACTTGAGGGCTTCAAGACGCCAGTCGATGTGGTCGGCGCCAAGGTGTTGGTGACGGTCAATTCCAAAGAGCCATTCGCCGAACCGGACGATATGAAATATTGGTGGCGGATTTTCCATGCGGCCGGTGAGTCCTGGACCATTTCTTCGGAGAATTGGGAGGGGGTCAACTGGGGACTCTTTTCGGGGGACGACGAATCCATGAAAACGGTGGTCGGGCGTATCGTCGATAATATGAGGCGCTTGAAATGCGAGGTGCTGCTCTTACCCGAATGAGGCCACGCCTACTATGCAACCCGGGTCGGGTTGAACAAATGGTACCCTGAAGCACTGAACGAATTCAAGATTGTCTCGGTCTTCGATCTGCTGATGGAATACGTCGAAGAGGGCCGAATCGAGCTTGACAACAGCAAGCATCAACTGCGTGCCACCTATCACGATCCCTGCAACTACGGACGTAAGTCCATGAAAGCCTTTGGTGTAGCCTACTACGAGGAAGGTCGGATCATTACCCAGAAATGCTGCACCGACTACAAGGAGATGGAACCCAACCGGGAAAGCAATTATTGCTGTGGTGCAGGTGGTGGAGCCTGGGCCATGCCGTTCGCCCCGGAACGGGTTTTCTATGGTCGAATTAAGGCCCGGCAGATCCAGGAGACCGGCGCAGACCTGGTGATTGCCCCTTGTCACAACTGCAGGGACCAGATGATGAAATCTCTCAACCAGGAATATGATCTCGGTATCGAAGTAAAGTATCTCTGGGAACTCGTTGCCGACTCCCTGGTCCTTCCCGGTCAAAAACAGAAAGAGGTGGAAACCGAGGAGGCCGGTGAGTAACCGGACCTAGAATCAGGACTACAAAGAACTGGTTCCGGAGAAGCCGGAATCTCAAGAATTTATAGGAGGAGACACCCACCATGCTGGATACGAAAAAAGTCGGGTCGGTGATGATCGTCGGGGGCGGTATTACCGGCATGCAGGCAGCGCTGGACATGGCCGAGGCAGGTTATTACGTCTATCTGGTCGAAAGGTCCGGAGCCATCGGTGGAGCGATGGCCCAGTTGGATAAGACCTTCCCGACCAATGACTGCTCGATGTGAATCATCGCGCCAAAGCTGGTTGAGTGCGGTCGGCACTTAAATATACAACTGATGACGCTGAGCGAGGTTGCTGCTATCTCTGGAGAAGCGGGCAATTTCGAGGTTACCGTAAAAGAGCATCCACGTTTTGTGGATATGGAAAAATGCATTGCCTGCGGTGAGTGTGCAGCCAAGTGCCCGAAAAAGGTCGACAGCGAGTACGATGCGGCCACCGGCAAGCGCAAGGCCATCTATGTCAAATACGCCCAGGCGGTACCGCTTAAGTATCAGATCGATGCAGACAATTGCATCCGCTTTAAGAAAGCCGGAGCCTGCGGGTTCTGCGAGAAGGTGTGTCCGGCCGATGCTATCAATTTCGACGACACCGAAAAGCTTCACAATCTCAATGTCGGGGCCATCGTCATGGCGCCCGGTTTCGAACCTTTCGACCCGGCCTCGGCCGGTGTCTGGGGATATGGCCGTTACCCCAACGTGATCACCTCCCTGCAGTTCGAGCGCTACATGTCAGCGTCAGGCCCTACCGAGGGACACCTGATTCGACCCTCCGACGGTAAGGAAATAACCAAGGTCGCCTTTCTGCAGTGCGTTGGCTCGCGAGACGAGAACAAATGCGGCAACGGCTACTGTTCGTCTGTCTGCTGCATGTATGCGATCAAGGAAGCGGTGATGGCCAAAGATCATATACCGGGACTGCGCACCTCGATTTTCATGATGGACATGAGGACCCATGGCAAGGATTTTGACCGCTACTATGAGCGAGCCAAGGAAGAGTCCGGCGTACGTTTCGTCCGCTGCCGGGTGCATGGGGTGGAACCGGAAGGCGATAGCGGTGATTTGCGCCTCCACTATATCAATGAAGAGGGACGTCAGGTTGAGGAGTACTTCGACCTGGTGGTGCTTTCCGTCGGGCTGCAGATTCCCGAACACGTCAAAGAGCTAAGTAGCATGGCCGGAGTCAGACTGACCAGTGACAGCTTCGTTGCCACCTCTGACTTTTCTCCGGTGTCGACATCCAAGAAGGGTATCTTCACCTGTGGGGCTTTTGCGGGGCCCAAAGATATTCCCCAGTCAGTACTTGAAGGGTCTGCCGCCGCCGCCGCCGTTGCCGATATCTTGGCTCCCGCACGTGGTGAGCTGACCCAGGAAAAGACCTTCCCGGAAGAACGGGATATAGGCGGCGAAGATCCCCGGGTGGGTGTTTTTGTCTGTCATTGCGGTTCCAATATCGCCGGCGTTGTTGACGTCGAAGCGGTGGCTGAATATGCCCAGGAACTGCCGGGAGTTGTTCATGTGGAACGAAACCTGTTCAGCTGTTCCCAGGACACCCAGGATCAGATGATTCAGACCATCAAAGAAAAAGGGCTGAATCGAGTGGTAGTTGCCGCCTGTACACCCCGAACCCACGAACCGCTGTTCCGGGAAACCCTGAAATCGGCTGGTCTGAACGAATATCTGGTGGAAATGGCCAACGTCCGGAACCAGAATTCCTGGGTTCATGCGGCCAGCCCGGATACCGCCACTCTCAAGGCCAAAGATCTGGTGCGAATGGGGGTGGCCAAAGTGGCCCGGCAGTTTTCACTGCAGCCCATCTCGGTGCCGATCAAACAGAAAGGACTGGTGGTTGGCGGCGGCATCGCCGGCATGACCTCTGCCCTGAATCTGGCCAGGCAGGGCTTCGAAGTGCATCTGGTCGAAAAGACTCAGGCACTGGGAGGCAACGCCATGTTTCTAGGCCATACCTGGTCCGGTGAAGCGATCTCTGATCGAACTGTCAAGATGATCGAGGAAGTCGGCAGAAATGAGAAAATTATCCTTCATACCGGGTTCGAAGTAACCGCTGCTGAGGGGTTTGTCGGCAACTTCCGTTCCACCATCGCCACCAAGGACGGCTTGACCAAGACCATCGAACACGGGATAGGTATTGTGGCCACCGGTGGCCAGGTATTACGGTCTAAAGAGTATGGCTACGGGCGCATCCCCAATGTGGTCACCTCGCTTGAATTTGATCGGCTCTACAAACTCAAAGAACTGCACGCGGTCAAAGCGAAATCGATCGCCTTCATCCAGTGTGTCGGCTCCCGCGAGAAGGAGAGGATGTATTGTTCGAAGGTGTGCTGCACCCATTCGGTGCAAACCGCCATCGACCTCAAACAGGAAGATCCCAACCGGATGATCTACATCCTCTATCGCGATATGAGAACCTATGGTCAGCGGGAGGCCTTGTTCAAAAAAGCACGAGAACTCGGCGTTATCTTCATCAACTATGAACTTCACGGCAAACCGAAAGTGGACGTCAAGCATAAGAAGGCGGTCATCGAGGTTTGGGACCACGTACTGCATCGTCCGCTGGAAATCGAGGCTGATATGGTTGTGCTGGCCACCGCCATCGTTGCCAATCCTGACGCCGATAAATTGAACAAGCTCTACAAGGTGTCTCTTGACGGTGACGGCTTTTATCAGGAGGCTCACGCCAAACTTCGACCGGTTGATTTTGCCACCGACGGCATGTTTGTTGCCGGCTTGGCCCACTATCCGAAACCGGTAGAGGAATCGGTTGCTCAAGCCCTGGCCGCTTCGGCCCGGGCGGCGACCCTGCTGTCGAGGTCCGAGGTGAGCCTCGATGCGGTCAAAGCGGAACCCGATCTGGATCATTGCGATGGCTGCGCCCTCTGCCTCGATGTCTGCCCGTATCACGCCATTACCCTGGTTGAGGAGAGCGACGATGAAGGTCGAATTTCCAAATACATCGCGGTGAACAAGGCCCAGTGCAAGGGCTGCGGACTATGTCAGGGAACCTGTCCGAAACGCGGTGTTGCCGTACAGGGCTTTACTATGGATCAGATCAGCGCCCAGATTGAAGCGGCGCTGGCCGTTTGAGAATTCGGGTAGAAGGGAATTGTCCCATAAATATAAAGGAGTTGAGTAATGAGTTTTGAACCCAAAATCATTGCATTCTGCTGCAACTGGTGCTCCTATGCCGCCGCCGATCTGGCCGGTACTTCGAGAATGCAGTACCCGCCCAACGTCAGAATCATCAGGGTGATGTGTTCGGGCATGGTGCATCCGGAGTTCATCACCAAGGCGATGGACCAGGGGGCCGACGGCGTAATGGTCCTGGGCTGACACCTGGGCGAATGTCATTACCTGGATGGTAATTATAAAGCGCTGTCGCGTTCAGACATGGTGGTTGAACTGCTGGAAGACTACGGCTACGAACCAGAACGTTTTGCAATAAGCTGGGTATCGTCAGCCGAACCCGATAAATTCGTCAATGGTGTCACTGAAATGACCGAGAAGATCAAAAAACTCGGTCCCATTCAGGACCAGGCTCAAGCCGTATAGAGGAGGTGGAGATGGGAGTTACGACTGCTTTAGAATGGCTGAGTTCCTGTTCCGGATGTGAAATAGCCATCCTCAATATAGGAGAGGATCTGGTAGAGCTGCTGACCGAGCATCTTGATATTGTTCATGCCCCGGTCATAATGGATCACAAGTATTACGGGCAATGCGGGGATGAAGGCACTGAGTTGGAGATTCCCGAAGCGTTAGTCGGTATCGTTACCGGAGGTGTGTCCAATGAGGAACACATCGAAGTGCTCGAGGAGATGCGGAAAAAATGCAAAATCCTGATTGCCCTTGGCTCATGCGCCACCCAGGGCGGGATCCCGGCGCTTATGAACGGACAGGATTCGGCTCAAAGTTTTGACGAGATATATCAGACACCGTCGACCGATGGGGGAGCGACGAGACCTGACCA
>JBPCUV010000200.1:0-3651 GCA_051010975.1 Desulfocapsaceae bacterium | reverse complement strand
CTTGGCATAAATAGCAATAGATCTGACGCTGCCGTTCTTTTTTTGTTTGAAAGACAGGGTCAATATGGTGCCGTCCAGGTGGCGGGGGAGAACGGTGCGGGAATACTCTTTTGATGCGCAATTTAAGATTATTGAGCTGCCTGTGCTCTGCAAATCCTGATTCAACTGAGTGGTAATCGCCTCAGACCAGAAATCATAGAGGTTGGCTGCCTCACCTAACTTAATCTTGTAACCCATTTCAAGACGATAGGGCTGCATTAGATCGAGAGGGCGCAGAATGCCGTAGAGTCCGGAAAGTATCCTGACCCGCTCATGGGCATAGAGAAATTCCTCCCGAGTATAATTCTGGTAGCGGATCTCAGAGAAGATGTCGCCCGCAAAGGTGGAAAGAACCGGGCTTGAAGAGGTCTCGCTATGAGGGAAGATAAACTCCTGGAATCTTGAGAAAGTGGTTTCAGCAATTTTCTCGCTGACCTTCATGATTGTTCTTATCTCCTCCCTGCTCATGAGTTGGCAACGGCTGACGAGATTCCGGGTTTGTTCAAGCAGTGGCGGCTGCGACACCGGCAGGTCATTCAAGGGAGCGTAATTCTGGGTTTTGGCGGAGTTGATGATAACGATCATAGTACCAGTCCGGAATAAGAAGATTTTTTGAATTTTTGACATATTTCAGGATTTTATGCAATAATGACAAAAAGTTGATTATGAACCATAACCACGTGTGGTCCGAGGAGCAGGCCATGTCTAGAGAAGACATCAACCCGGCTGAGTCTGGCACCGGAAGTGATACTATTAGCAGCGATGATCTGGCGACCGCAATTAAAAAGGCGGCCCTGGCTGGGAATTTCGGAGAGGCTGAAACCCTTCGGGAGCAGTTGATTAAAAATGATCAGATGAATCTGAAGCTCATTGTCTCGACCGGAGAATTAATCGAGCAACAGAAGACCAAGCTGCTGGACAGGGATCATCTGGCTGTCTGGGACAACCTTTATGAGGATCTCACCGAAGAAGAGACCAACGGTCTGTTTTACAGTATGGAACCGGCCTTGATCGAAACCAACAAGCTGCTGCAGGTCCAGGGTAAGATCAGCAACAGGCTTTTTTTTATCGATAGTGGCAAAGTGGTCCTGTTCTATCGCAAAGAAGGGAAAAATATCGTAGTCGCCCAGCTTGGGCGTGGAGATTTGGTCGGTGAGTCAAGCTTTTTTGAGATTTCTCTTTGTCCTCTCTCGGCGGCGACCCAAGCGGAAACGAAGCTCTTCAGCCTGACCCGTGGAGCGGCTGAGCAGTGGCAAAAAGATTACCCCGGTCTTTCTGAGAAAGTGGCTGGATTTTGTCAAAAACATGGAAGAAGCGCTGAAGCGATAGCCAGCAGTGAACTGGACAGGCGAACCACAAAGAGATATCCCGTTTCAGGCGTTGCCGCTGCGGTGGTGCTGCAAAAAGACGGCCGCCCCGGTGACAACCGTTTCAAGGGAGCATTGTCTGATATCTCCCAGTCAGGGCTCTGTTTCGATATAAAATGTTCCAGACAGGAAGCGGCTCGAGCGCTGCTGGCTGCAGCGGTTGATCTGTCTCTGGTCTTTGACGGCCATGAAGAAACTCCTCTGCATAAGAAGGGCCAGATCACCAAGGTCAGCTTTCATCTCCACAATGATTACAGTGTTCACGTCAAATTCATTGAACCGATCGAGGAGGGGACCTTCAAAACGCTGCCCTGCGACTGGTCGGAAGAAGATGAGAATGAAGAATAACCTTAGCGATGACGGATTACCAAAATGGAAATAAAGGTGAATGTGGAGCAGACCTCGGGGTCAACTTCGAGGGGGCAGGCACGGAATCATGAGGTTCTCTGCGACCGACCGCAATCCAAAGGCGGTGAAGATGCAGGAGCGATGGGGGGGGAACTCTTTCTGATGGGCCTGGGGGGGTGTTTTATGAGCAACCTGCTGGCCGCAGCAAAGGCTCGTGACTTGCCGGCGAGTGACTTTAAGGTGGCGATAACCGCCCAACTGGAGGGAACGCCACCACGGTTCACCGAGGTGGAAATGGTGGTTTCCGCCGATTATCCGGATCGGCAGGAGCTTGAGAAATTGTCGCTCATCGCCGAGCGCGGCTGTATAGTTGCCAATACCATCAAAGATGCCGTGGCATTGACCGTTACCGTCGCCTAATCGATCCAGTCATCATCGTCCTGAATGGGTGCAAACCCCCGCCGCATGGTGTTTTCCGAGACCAGTTTCGGGTCCATGAACTGCAGCAGATAGTCCGGTCCACCGGCCTTTGAACCGACGCCGGACATCTTGAAACCACCGAAGGGATGTCGTTCAACAAGGGCGCCTGTAGAGCCGCGGTTTAGATAGAGGTTGCCCACATTAAATGTTTTTCGGGCTCGTTCGAGATGCTCAGGGCTTCTAGAAAACACGCTTCCAGTGAGGGCAAACCGGGTTGCGTTAGCCCACTCGAGTGCCTGATCAAAGTCTTTCGTTTTCATGATTGCCAGCACCGGTCCAAAGATCTCCTCCTGGGCGATACGGTGCTCGGGCGTAATACCTTCAACGATGGTAAGCGGAACGTAGTAACCAGTATCGGGAACGTCGCGGCTGAGCAGCAGCCTGCCTTCCTGCTTGGCAATTTCGACATAGGCAACGATATTTTTGTACGCCGCCGCATCAACCACCGGTCCCATGAAATAGGCAGGGTTCTCGGACGGACCGATGGCAATTGATCTGGCCGCCTCAACCAGACGGCTGATAAAACGTTCGTAGATCGGCTCGACGACGATGACCCGGGAGCAGGCAGAACACTTTTGTCCCTGGAAACCGAACGCCGAATAAATTACCTGTCCAACCGCTTCGTCCAGGTCGGCGTCATCATCTATGATGATGGCGTTTTTGCCGCCCAATTCAGCGATGACCCGTTTGATCTGTGGTTGATCATCTCTTACAACAGAAGCTCTGGCCAGGATTCTGTGGCCGGTTTCCATCGAGCCGGTAAAGGCGATCATGGCAATATCGGGATGTTCCACCAAATAGTCGCCGATCACCGAACCTCTGCCAGGTAAATAGTTGAATACACCGTCCGGCAGTCCAGCTTCGAGGAAAATCTCCTGCAAAGTGTTGCCGACCACGGAGGCAGGACCAGCAGGCTTGAACAATACCGGGTTGCCGGCGGCGATTGCAGCGGCCGACATGCCGCAGCTTATAGCCAATGGAAAGTTCCAGGGAGCTATTACTGCTGCAATTCCTTTAGCCTGATAGGAGAGACGATTGTCTTCACCCGGCGCCCGTCCCATCCGCCTCGGCGAGTCAAGTCTGATCATCTCGCGTCCGTAATAGTCGAGAAAATCGATGGCTTCAGCCACGTCAGCGTAGGCCTGATCCCATTGCTTACCGACTTCCAGGATCTGCCAGGCGCACAATTCGTAAATGCGTTTTCGGGCAATATCGGCTGCCTTGAAAAGGTAGCCGGCTCGCTCTGAGCCCGGAAGCGCCGCCCAGGAAATCTGCGCTTTCCGTGCCGCCTCAATGGCCTGATCCACTTCGGGGATAGCGGCTTGACAGATGATGCCGATCACCTCGGTCGGCTCTGCCGGATTCACCGACTCGAGAGTGTCTTCGGATCTTACCTCTTTACCACCAATATAGAGGG
>JBPCUV010000199.1:0-6933 GCA_051010975.1 Desulfocapsaceae bacterium | reverse complement strand
GGTCGCAGCACAGGGCTTGCCAGGAGGCACGTTTTTTGTCGATTTCATCAAATCTCTGCCGGGCATTGGTATTGGCCATGGCAATGAGATCGCGCCGGTCACCTCTCTGGGGAACGCTAAGGGTAATATTTCTCATCGCAAGTTCAGACAATCGCTCAGCCAGCAACAGCTGGTCTTCGATTTCAAAAGGCAGCAATACGAGCTGTGGCGGCAGGGAACGTTCGTCATACACCTGCTTGACGATTTGCGACAATATCGCCTGATTGTCGCCATAAGTATCTTCGATGAAGAATCTTCTCGTACCCCGCACTACTCCTTCTCTAACATAGAGTAGGACAACCGAAACCGAGGCGCCGGATCTGGCGAACCCGTAAACATCTCTGTCGTCCTTTGACTGAGTAACGATAACCTGTTTCTCCAGTGTCTTTTTGAGCCCCCCGATTTGGTCTCTGATTACTGCAGCTCTCTCAAAATCTAGGCCTTCCACCGCCTGTTTCATTTCATTTTTGAGATCATTGAGGAGATTTCGATTGCGTCCTTCAAGAAATAAAATAACCTTATCAACCATTGCCAGGTAGGAGCTGTTGTCAATCTTGCCGCAACAGGGAGCAAGGCACCGATTCATCTGGAAATTGAGACATGGCCGTTTGCGGGGTTTGAGTTTCGTACCTTTACACCTGCGCAGTGGAAAAAGAGTCTGAAGAAGTTTCAGAGTAAGCCACATTGAGGAGGGGGAGGAGTAGGGGCCAAAATATCGGGCTTTGTCGTTTTTCTTTCGCCGGGTCATGAAGACCCGGGGCCATTGTTCCTGGACAGTAACTTTGATCAGCGGGTAGCTCTTGTCATCCCGAAGGATAACATTGTATCTTGGCCTGTGTCTTTTGATCAGCGAAGATTCGAGTATAAGCGCTTCTTTCTCGGTATTGGTGATCAACAAGTCAACCTTGTACACTTTGGAGAGCATCACCGTTGTTTTATTGTGAGCGGAACCTTTGAAGCGAAGGTAAGATGACACTCGTTTAAAGAGATCTTTGGCTTTGCCGACATAAAGTACGGTTGATGATTTATCAAGCATCAGGTAGACCCCCGGTGCATGGGGGACTGATGAGAGAAACTGCTGATCGAACATTGAAGGGTGTTTGCCTCGGTAAAAAATTCAGTTTATTACCGGTATGATATCCGGGCGCTGATGAACATTTTCTACAAAATATCCATTGATCGCGTCAATGCCAATTACATCTCGGGCTGGTGCTTTCATCGATTTCAACCAAAACGAACAGTGGATCTGCAGTGTTTTCAGGATGGAGTGCTGCTGGGAGAAGCTGAGGCCTCAATGTTCAGAGAAGACCTCAGAGCCCTTGCCATTCATCCCACGGGAAAATGTGGGTTCGAATTTATTCCAGACAACCCGGACGGTTTTGATTATTCAAAACCGATCTCCATTATACTCAAAGAAAAAGGGACTAAGCTGGCAGACATATCAGATGAAGGTGCGGTCAGTGACTCAAATGACATATTTCAGCCTCTTAAAAGAATCATAAACAAGCGGAAGAAGTTGCAGCAGACTGCAGTGTTCATGCATGTTCCCAAAACTGCAGGCACCTCTTTTAACACCCTGGTGCAATCTCTCTATCCCAAGGGTACGACCATTAACCATATCGAACTGCTGCCCGAGTCCCGATATCGCTCACTTGCAAATGATCATAATTATATTTCCGGCCATCTGAGATTCGGCCAGCTGAAACAACATTTCAGCTCAGATAACATTGCCTTCTATACCATACTTCGGGAGCCTTATGCACAACTCCAGTCACACTTGAAGTGGCTTATACAGACCGCCACCAATCCCCAGGAGAAGTATTTCAAAACAACCAATCGGGTTATCTATAATCTTGGCCTAAAGCTTGAGCAGGTCGCGTTTGATGATATCGATAGCTTATCAAATTTGGTAAGTTCCCTTAGTCCGGTCGAGGCGGCCTTTATTGATAATGTCCAGACTCGCTATTTCCTTGATCAACAGCCGATCCGAATTGAATCTCAGGATATCGATACTGCTATCGCCAACTGTCATAGCTTTGTACTGATCGGTCTCACCGAGCGCTATGATAGGTTTGTCAACACTTTCAAAAAATTAAATGGCCTCAAGTCTTTGCCGCACTCCCCGCCAATGAACATTTCAACCAGCGCATCTCTTTTTGATATTAGTAATGATGAAGTAAGAAAAGTTCTGCAGCCGCTGGTACAGGCCGATCTGATACTCTACGATTTTGTGGCGGACAAGAATCTTTAGAGGTTGCCGGCTGTCCCCTCATTTACCGAAGTTTACCTCTTGCACCAAACACGTTAATATACAAGTTGATAGACAGTCCCTCCAAAGTTTCACTAATTCAAACGAGAGAAGAAGAGAAACCCATCATGCCCGCAGTCAGCGTGATCATTCCGTGCTACAATCAGGGTGCGTTTCTACATGAGGCAGTTGAGTCGGTGCGCTCCCAGACTTTTAAGGATCTTGAGATCATCATTGTTGATGATGGCTCAGAAGATGAGCATACAGTCAAAGTCTGTTCCACACTTGAAGGTCCTGGTCTCAAAGTCATCAGAACTGTAAATCAGGGTTTAGCAGCCGCAAGAAATAATGGGATAGCAGAGTCGAAGGGCGAATACATTTTGCCTCTTGATGCCGATGATAAAATCGCTCCTGAATATATATCTGAGGCCGTCGAGGTGCTTGAGACCAGCAGTCAGATAGGAATTGTCTATTGCCGAGCACGATTGTTTGGAGCGGTGGAGGGCGACTGGCACTTGCCGGACTACAGTCTCGATGAAATGCTCAAAGACAATATTATCTTCTGTACCGCCCTGTTTAGAAAAAGTGACTGGCAGAGTGCTGGAGGGTATGACTCCTTAATGGTGTATGGCTGGGAGGATTACGAATTCTGGCTATCCTTAATTGAACGAGGGCTCGGGGTATACCGTCTTGAAGGGAAATATTTCTTCTATCGTGTTTCGCCGGACTCAATGGTCCGCAGCAAAGAAAAAACACAAAAAATTGAGATGTTCAAGAGGATATTTCAGCGACACCAGAAACTATTTTCCGATCATATCGAAGTCTGGCTGGACCCCCTGCTTGATCTTCGTGAACAATACCTAACCAGCAGGCTCTATGTCGATTGCGGAGAAGGGGTAAACGACAGCTCCAGCATAACCCGGAAAATAGAACCGGGTAAGAGAACTATTAGGTTCCCGATTGATGAATACGAAAATGTCCAGGCACTTCGCTACGATCCTTCGGATTGTCCGGTTTCTATAAATCTTGAGAGAATTGAACTGACAGGCGACACAGAAACTCGCTCTGTTGATCCGAAACGGCTGCGTTCAAATGCCGACTACAGGGATGGCAGTCGTTTCATGTTTTCGACAGAAGACCCGCAGATCTTTATCGACTTGGACACGACCGCACTTACCGGTGTTCAGGAAGTGGTTATTACCATTGATCTGATCTGTTATGGCGATGAGGCGCTCAGAGCCATAATAGCAATGAACCGTATAAACAACAAACCTGCTGTGAAAAATTTTTCTCTGAAAAATCTCTTCAAATCCAGAAAATGCTGAGCTGGAATTCGGCCAGAGCAGAAATTCGTTGATGGCAAAAAAGAACAAAATAAACCTAGCTCTCAACTACCTGTTCAATCGAGATTACCGGGATTACCGGATTGTCCGGACTCTGAGTGCCTTTGATCCTGACTATTTTTTGACCCTGTTAAAAAGAGAATGTAAAGAGGATGTAATCAACGGTTTCAAAGAAGCCGACGATCCGCTCTGGTTCTATTTCGAGATTTCCAGAAAACAGATTTCTTCAGTGAACATTTCGCAGGACAACTGGATACAGCTCCTCGATCCGCATCCGTTGTTTGACACTTATTTCTATCTGTCTCACTACAGAAAACAGATAGGTTCAAGACATCCATTCAGTCATTATCTAATGGAAGGGTGGAAGTCAGATCTGAAACCCAGCCCCTTTTTTGATCCAAATCATTATCGTAAACTCTCCGGTTTTAATGAACCTTCTCTCAACCCTTGGCTTCACTATTTAAAGCACGATCTGCAGGATGGGCTGGACTGTTCTCTGTTTTTTTCTCACGGCTGGTATCTTGATAAGACGCCATTGCCTGAGTCAGTTCAGAAAAATGCAATTAAGCATTATAAACTGCATGGTTCATTGGCGGGAAAAAGCCCTATTCCGGTATTTGAAGCTCAGAGCTATGTTCATCAGCTAGGTGGAGAGTCAGGCAGCTGTAGTGATCCGTTGCTCCATTATCTCAGCGTTGGAGAAAAGTCCGGGCTTTCCCCCAACTCAAACTTCGATCTGGATTACTACCAAAATCGCTACCCCAAAAGTAAAAAACAGGAATCGCCGCTGGGACACTACCTGAGAGAAGGACTGTTTGAACAGTGTGAAATAAATAGTGAGGTCACCTCTCTAATCTATAAACCCATCGTTTCCGTTGTCGTCCCTGTCTATAACCCTACGACCGAGTTTTTGAATAATTGTGTGAGATCGGTGTTGTATCAGACCTACCCTTATTGGGAGCTCTGGCTCGTAGATGACTGCAGCAGCATGACCGGTGTGAGAGAGACACTGGAGAAATGGGCCGCTCATGACAAAAGAATCACCTGTGTTTTTAACGACAGTAACGAAGGGATTTCAGCTGCAACCCAGATCGGAGCAGACCTGGCACAAGGCGAGTACCTTGGTTTTCTCGATAACGACGACGAGCTGTCGCCTGATTGCCTTTTTCAGGTCGTTAATGAAATAAATTCAAGTGATGCGAAAGTTTTCTACACCGATGAAGATCTGATTGGAGATGATGGTTCACGTCATGCAGTCTTCCATAAGCCAGCTTTTAATAGAGCCTTACTCTATTCGCATAATTACATAACGCATTTTGTCGTTGTCGACAAAGATCTGTTCGAGCGTACCGGTGGACTTAACAGCGAATACGACGGCGCTCAGGATTATGATCTGATGCTCAGACTGGCTCGCCAGAATAGAATCTTCCACCATATCCCACAGATTCTCTATCATTGGCGGGCGGTGGCGACTTCCACCAGCATTGACCACGACCAAAAACCTTACGCCCACATGGCGGGAAAAAATGCCCTGGAAAAGCATCTGAACGATGAGAAAACAGGAGTACATTTAATCGATAGGGATCTGAACTTTCATTATCGTATCAGAATAGATCTCCAGGTTGAACCATCAGTAACGGTAGTTGTTCTAGGCCATGAGGACGAAGATCATATACAGCGATTGTCGGATCTTACCGAGTATAAAAACTGTACTTTTGTTTCACCACCTGAGGTAAAGACAACCACTGGATCAAATAATTCCGCTGATCAAATGGAGCAAATCTCAGCAAGCAAGGCTGAGGCAATACAGAGTATTGTTGACCATTCAACCTCTGAATTCATAGCTTTGTTGGGGTATGGTGCGCCCCGGCTAACTCCCGATTGGCTCACTGAACTTGTCTCCAAATCAAAACTTGAGGAGGATATTGCTATTGTTTGCGGACGTCCAAGCTACGATGGTAGCGATGGTCCTTCCTTTGCTTTACCTGATTTGGGAAATCCTACTGTATCATACTTCTGTTCATTTCTGGCATCTGCTTCAAGACATGCCAGCGGCTTACATAATTTACAATACATAAACGGGTGCGATTACCATATCTGTCTGATTCACCGTAGCCTCCTCGTTGAACTGGAAGGCTTTGACTTCCGTCGTTTCCCTGATCATCTGGCAATGCTGGATTTATCGTACAGGGCAAATGCTATTGGGAAAAAGATTCTCTACACCCCCGATGCCGTGGTAACCTATGGCAAAACCTTCGATGTAGAAATTGATGAAGATTCTAGGGCAATAAAAGAAAAGGACTATTTTCAGCAACAGCATCGCCAACAGCTCGTCCTTTTCCATCAGTGGTATAATCTGGGACTACTTGAAAGCAGCGGTTTAAGCACAAAAAAATTTCACCAATGGTTGACGGGATCTACGGGGTAAAGAAACCTTGACGGGAACCGGAATCTAAAGTAGGTACAGCACCGTCTTCGATTAGATGGAAATCTGATTGATATTACAGCGCTAAGCACAACCCATCAATTGGTTCGAAACCATGGCTCAACCCCTCATATCTGTCGTAATTCCCGCCTATAATCATGAACGGTTCGTGGGGTTTGCGATTGACTCCGTTCTTGAACAGACCTGTCAGGACTTTGAGTTGGTTGTGGTCAATGACGGATCAACAGACAGGACTGAAGAGGTAATCCAGGGCTATGAGGATCAGAGGATCCGCTATTTCTATCAGGAAAACCAGGATGCCTACAACACTATCAATCGAGGCATTTCGCTGGCTCGAGGGGAGTTTGTAGCAATCTTAAATTCCGACGATATTTTCGCTTCCAGCAGGCTGGAGAAGCTTTTCAATATCTGTCGAGAGAAGGAAAAGGTTTGCGTTTTTTCAGATGTCATTCCGGTTGATGACCAGAACAATGAATTTGACGATCCTGACTTTGGCTGGAATGTCTGGCACCAGGATAATAGGGATTTCTATTTCCACTGTGAGGATCTCTATACAGCATTTCTACACGGCAACTTCATGGTTACCACCTCGAATTTATTCATGACCAGGGAGGCGGCTCTTCAAGTGGGACAGTTCTATTCCTTGAGGTATCTGCACGATTACGATTTTATTTTCAGGATGATTGCCCGATTTGATGACAGGGTCGGCTACATACATGACCAAAAACTTCTTTATTATCGAATCCATGGCGGGAACACCCTGGGTGAGGCTGCCATTACAGGCAGAGAACAGGATCAGCAACTGATCGAAAAGTATATGCTTGAAGTTATACCGGAAGCCTATCACCGCTATGTCT